>NZ_QAJD01000157.1:15417-22930 GCF_003061465.1 Aeromonas sp. HMWF017 | reverse complement strand
TTATGTTGTTATCCTGTCGCCATTGCTGGCGCGGCCAATGTGCGGTCGGCCGATTAATCTGTGCATTTGCTGATAAAGCCGCCGCTGCTTTTCAGCCGCTCTCGTGCTTCGCTGGCGGAGATATTGGCCAGGATCATTACGATGGCGGTCTTGCAGTGGTTATCTGCGGCGGCAAGAGCCTGCTCGGCAGTGCGACGGTCACATTCGGTTGCTTCCATGACGATGCGCTTCTGGCGCTCCACCAGTTTGGCGTTGGTCGCCTCCACATCCACCATCAGATTGCCGTAGACCTTGCCGGTGCGGATCATGGCACCGGTCGAGAGCATATTGAGGATCAGCTTCTGGGCTGTGCCCGCTTTCATGCGGGAGGATCCGGTCACTATCTCGGGGCCGACCACGGCGACCATGCTGATGTCGGCCGCTTTCGCGAGCGGGCTGCCCGGGTTGCAGCTGATGCTGCACACTGTGGCACCCAGGCTCCTGGCATATTGCATGGCGCCCAGCACATAGGGGGTTCGCCCGCTGGCTGCGATACCCACCAGCACGTCGTGGGCACTGAAGTGGATATTTTTAAGATCGTTGGCACCGAGTTCTGCATCGTCTTCGGCATTCTCCACCGCCTGCAGTATGGCCTTGTGGCCCCCGGCAATCAGGCCGATGACCAGCTCGGCAGAGACCCCGTAGGTGGGCGGGCATTCGCTGGCGTCCAGGATGCCGAGGCGCCCGGAGGTGCCTGCCCCGATGTAGATCAGGCGGCCGCCTTTGCCAAATGCGGCTGCAATAGCATCGACTGCCTTGGCGATCTCGGGTAACAGCTGGCTTACAGCGACTGCAACGTGTTGATCTTCTTGATTGATGATCCGCAGCATATCCAGTGTCGGGAGCTGATCGATCTCGATGCTGGCTGGATTGCGGGTTTCAGTAATCATGCTTGATAGGTCAATGGTCATCGTTTCCTCTACTTCAGGTCGTCGCCATTCCCGGCGTAAATCATCTTTTTTGATGTTGGCCATCATGATCGATTTTTGATTTTAATTGTGAGATCAATGTCGCATAATTAATTATTCCTGTTGTGGTTATTTTTATTGCTATAAAATTCCTGCAGAGAAGCATGGAGAGAGGAGGGGGTGGCATTGGCTATCTTGCCTGATAGGCAGACAACAAAAAGCCCCGGTCGTTGGACCGGGGCTGGCGAGTTATTCGGTATCAGTTGACGGATATGGCGCGGGCGTCGATGAAATAGCGAGCGTTACCCTGTTTGTCGATCTGGATTTTGGCAACCAGTTGCTCTTGATCTTTATATTCCCAGTGTTGCTCGATCTTGGCGAGGGATGGGCTCGCAATCCCAACCACGTTCAGGTACTCGTGAAACAGGCTATGGCTCCCTATTTCGGTCAGCATCTTGTCCATCTGCATACTCTCCTGAAGTTGAGTGGGTATTCATCAACAAACCTATCAGCGTCCATCTGAATACAGTCTGTATGAAAAACAAACTAACTCATTTGTGTGTCAATAACATGATCAGGGACAAGATCAGTGCAGATCGTCAGGGACTTTTTGATACCGTTTTCAATCAGAGCCGGTGGGCTTCTGCGGCAACTGATCAAACGTGCCGGAAGCCTGCGGTAGCGCCGGTGCGGTTTGCACGGCCTGGCCGTTGTGGAAGACCGGATCCTGCGCCACTTCCTTGATGCCGTTGATGCAAAACTGCATACCCATGCAGACCAGCAGGAAGCCCATGATGCGGGTCATGGCATCGATGCCGGTGGCGCCCAGGATCTTGCAGACCGGATCCGCCAGCTTCAACACTCCCCAGCTGATCAGGCTCATCAGGGCAAACGCCGTTACTACACCGGCGTAGATGGTGAGGCGGTTGTACTCGTCAGGCAGTTCGGCAATCTGGGCGGCACCGCTTATTACCAGCGCCATGGTGCCCGGCCCGCACATGCTGGGCATGGTGAGCGGTACGAAGGCAATGCTCTGGTTTATATCGACCCCGCTTTGCTGGCTGGGGGCGGGGAACAGCATGCGAAAGCCGATAAAGCCGATGATGAGGCCACCGGCCAGGCGCAAGCCCGGAATGGAGATCCCGAACAGATCCAGGATCGAGGATCCGATAAAGAAGGTGATGCAGAGGGTGCAGAAGAGATAGATGGCGGCCAGATTGACCTGACGGCGCACGTGTTCGCGCGACATCCCCTTGCTCAGTCCCAGCAGCAGGGTGGCCGTGGTGGGCGGGTTGACCATGGGCAGCAGCGCCAGCAAGGTGAGTAATACGACCTGAAAGAACATCTTGAGCCTCGGATAAAGAGTTGGAAGCCATGGGGCGATGCGGGTGGCAGGCCCCAGAGGGAGGCTATCTTATGCTGGCAAAACTGAACATAAGCAGTACAAAAAAGCCCCGGCAGATACCGGGGCTTGTTGTTCGGGTCAGGCCGCTTGCGGTGCTTGCTGCTGCCGGATGGCACGTTGCTGGAACCAGAGCCAGAGACCGATGGCGAAACCCAGCACCGACAGGCTCACCACATAGTGGGAGGGGGCCAGCATGTCGCTCTTCATCCAGAGGGTCACCGCCATCGGGGTGAGGCCACCGAAGATGGCGTAGGCCACGTTGTAGGAGAACGACAGACCGGAGAAGCGTACCACCGGCGGGAAGGCGTTGACCATCACGTAAGGCACGGCGCCGACAATCCCGACCGCAAAGCCTGCCAGCATGTAGAGCGGCACCAGCTGACTCGTACCGGCCGCCAGACCGTGATAGAAGGCGTAGCTGGAGCCTGCCAGCAGCAGGGAGCCGAACATGAAGGTGAGACCGCTGCCCAGCAGGTCGATCAGTCGGCCATAGACGATGCAGCCGAGGGTCAGGGCCACGATCGCCAGCGAGTTGGCGGTCAGGGCGTCAGCCGGGCTGATGCCATAGACCTTCTGCAGATAGGTGGGGGTCATCAGGATCACCACCACGATACCGGCGGAGAGCAGCCAGGTGAGCAGCATGGAGACCACCACGCTGCTCTTGTGGTTGCGCAGCACCGACTTGAGGGGGAGCTCATCGGCCAGGGTCTTGTTGGCTTTCATCTCGGCGAAGACCGGGGTCTCGTGCAACCAGCGACGCAGGTACATGGCGACGATGCCGAAGATACCGCCCAGCAGGAAGGGCACTCGCCAGCCCCAGTCACTCACTTCGGCCGGAGTCAGGCTCTTGTTGACCGCAGTGGCGATCAGGGAGCCAAGCAGGATGCCGGCCGTCAATCCCGCCGTGAGCGTGCCGCAGGCGACCCCGACCCGACGGGCAGGGACGTGCTCGGCGACAAACACCCAGGCGCCCGGCACTTCACCGCCGATGGCGGCGCCTTGCAGGATCCGCAGTCCCAGCAGGGCGATGGGGGCGCCGATGCCGAGCACTGCATAGGTGGGCAGCAGACCGATCAACAGGGTCGGCAGCGCCATCATGATGATGCTGAGGGTGAACATCCGCTTGCGACCGATGAGATCGCCAAAGTGGGCCATGATGATGCCGCCGAGTGGGCGGGCCAGATAACCGGCGGCGAAGATGCCGAAGGTCTGGAACTGGCGCAGCCACTCGGGAATATCTGCCGGGAAGAACAGCTCGCCGATGACCACGGCGAAGAAGACGAAGATGATGAAGTCGTAAAACTCCAGCGCGCCGCCGAGGGCAGCCAGACTCAGGGTTTTGTAATCCTGTCGATTGAGGGGGCGCGCGTGATCGTGTTGTTGTATGGTCGTGGTCATATCCGTATGTTTCCCATCGGTTTTTTTAGTTATTGTCACCCCGTGCAAGGGGCATATACAGGTGATCGAGAGTATGCTGCCTGCCTCTTGTGTGTAAATCGCGCAATTCGCAACACTGTCTTGCATCTTTTTGGGGCAATCCGAATGCCCCGCTGGCGGAGGAATGATGGAAAAGAAACGGGTACTGCTCTCCTGGAGCAGCGGCAAGGATTGCGCATGGGCACTGCATCAGTTGCGGCAAGATCCCGCCATCGAGGTGGTGGGGCTGTTCACCACCCTCAATCAGGCATTCGAGCGGGTGGCGATGCACGGGGTGCGCAAGCAGCTGTTGACCGAGCAGGCCGCCTGCGTCGGGCTGCCCCTCATCACCATCGATCTGCCCTGGCCCTGCAGCAACGAGGATTACGCCCGCATCATGACCGGCTTTATCGCTGATGTGGTGGCACAGGGGATCCGCCATATGGCCTTTGGCGACTTGTTCCTTGAGGATGTGCGCGCCTACCGTGAAAAGCAGCTGGCAGGTACCGGCATCGAACCACTGTTCCCGCTGTGGGGCAGCAATACCGGTGAACTGGCGCCGCAGATGGTGGCCGCTGGATTGAAGGCGCGGATCAGTGCTCTCGACCCGAACAAGCTGGATGCCAGCCTGGGGGGCCACGACTTTGACGAGGCACTGCTGGTGGCGCTGCCGGAGGGCGTTGACCAATGCGGCGAGAACGGCGAGTTTCACACCCTGGCCTATGATGGCCCCATGTTCTCCCGCCCGCTTGGCATTCGGGTCGGCGAGACAGTGCTGCGCGACGGCTTTGTCTTTACCGATCTGCTGCCAATCTAGGATTAATTATCGGGCGTCAAATGCTCCCTTTTGCAGGAGCATTCACAGATTTGAGAGGCGGGATGGGGGCACTATTGGCCCCTCTTTTGATTCAAGATGACAACCTGCCTTATGAAACACCTCTCTCGTCCGGCGCTGCTTGCCTCCTTGCTGGCTGCTGCCCTCTCTCTGCCTGCAGTCGCGGGTCAAGCCGCTACCGTTCAGCCAATCCCTGCCGGTGTCACTACCGTCACCCTGGCCCAGCAGGCGCCGATCCACTGGGTATCGGTGGAGCAGATTGCCAAGAGCCTTGATGGATTGCCGCCGATGGCGGTCGGGTTTGATATCGACGATACCCTGCTCTTCTCCAGCCCGGGTTTTTATCGCGGCAAACAGGAGTTCTCCCCCAACGACGAGAGCTATCTGAAGAACCCCGCCTTCTGGGAGAAGATGAATAACGGCTGGGATGCGTTCAGCATGCCGAAAGAGGTGGGCAAGGCGCTCATCGCCATGCATCTCAAGCGCGGTGACCACATCTATTTCGTCACCGGTCGCTCGGCCACCAAGACCGAAACCGTGAGCCAGACTCTGCAGCAGACTATGAATATTCCGGCCGACCAGCTCAATCCGGTGATCTTCGCCGGTGATCAGCCGGGCCAGAACACCAAGGTGCAGTGGCTCAAGGATAAGCAGATGAAGCTCTTCTACGGCGACGCCGACGGGGATATCAAGGCGGCGCAGGAGGTCGGCATTCGCGGCATTCGTCTGCTGCGGGCCGCCAACTCCAGCTATCGGCCACTGCCGTTGGCAGGGGCGCTGGGGGAAGAGGTGATCATCAACTCCCAGTTCTGATCCGGAGCGGATCCATGCAACAAGGGCGGGGCCATTGGCACCCGCCCTTTTTGCATCCGTTATCCAGTTCGGGTCAGTCGTCTGCCCACGGCATCTCGGGCAGGCTGTCGAGGAACTCGCCGTAACGGGTCAGATTGAAGGGGCCCTGATCAGCTTCCATTGCCATCAGTTCGGCCCCGAGGGCGCAGGCGATATATTGCAGCGCCTCTTCTCGCGGGGTGCCCTTCATCACCAGCCGCATCAGGGTCGCCTTCACATGGGGCGGGTGACCGTCGTTGAGCTGGTTTTCCACCATCTCCAGCAGCGCGTCTTCGTCAAAAAATTCCTGAGTGTCGTTCATGGGATATCCGCAACAGTGAATGTGGCGGCCAGTATAGCCTGAATGGGGCTAACACCTTGAACAGCCTGCGAATAAACAATCCGATGGGGAGGCCATTTGTTACCCATAATTAGGAGGAGTTTGCCAAGGCAAACAGGTTGGAACACAGATAACATGGATGGACACGCCTATGCCCACGATAGATTCCCTGCTGGCCGAGCCCAAGCTACTGCCCCAGATCCCGGAAGTGATGCGCGATTTGATCCAGACCTTCAATGAAAAGGATCCGGATCTGCTGAAGATCAGCAAGTTGATCAACAAGGACCCTGTCATCTCCGCCAAGTTGCTGCGGCTGGCCAACTCGGCCAAGTTCGGCAGCAGTCGTCAGATCGGCACCGTCAATGAGGCCGCGGTGCGGCTGGGGTTGGCGATGGTGCGCAACATGGTGCTGGCCTGCGGGCTCACCGAATCGGTCACTGCGGTGCCCGGCATTGACCTCAAACATTTCTGGGGCTGCGTCTTCAATGTGGCGGAGCTGGCCCGTCGTCTGGCGGTGAAGAAGGGGATGAAAGGGGATGAGGTCTTTACCTGCGCCCTGCTCTACGATCTCGGCCGCTTGGTGATGCACGTAGGCCTGCCGGAAAACACCGTCCACCACATTCACGATCTGGAGCTGCACAAGGGGCGGGCCAAGGCGGAAGAGCTGGTGGTCGGCTTCAACTATGCCCAGGTCGGGGCGGCTATGGCACGCTACTGGAAGTTCCCCGAGACCATCAGCAATGCGGTGGAGTATCACTACAACCCCATGCTGGCCAAGGAGTTCTCTCCCGAGGCCGGGTTGATCCATCTGGCGATCGTGCTGGCTGCGCAATCCGATGTGGGGGAAGAGGCGCCACCCGAGTGGCCCCACAAGGTGGCAGATGCGCTGGGGTTGAGCTGGGCCGATTGTGCCGCCCAGTTCACTGCGCTGCGCGAGCAGGGTAATGGCTATGCCGGGTTGCTGGCCGCCTGAGCCCGTTTATCCCATCTCATCATCAGGGGCCAACGCGGCCCCTTTTTCATGGCCGATGGCGCCACAGGCTTGCCAGCCCGGGAGTGACGGGGCACTCTTTGCCCTTCACTTTCCGTTTGAGAGCCCTTGCCATGATTGCCTCCTCCCGCCTGATCCTGCGCGAAATGATCGCCACCGATGCCCCCTTCATTCTTGAGCTGCTTAATGACGGCGACTTTTATCGTTACATCGGCGATCGGGGCATTCGCACCCTGGAGCAGGCGCAGGAGTATATCCAGCAGGGGCCGGCGGTCAGCTATGCCCGCTATGGTCACGGACTCTATCTGGTGGAGCGTAAGGAGGACGGTGTCAGCCTCGGTATCTGCGGTTTGATCAAGCGCGACACCCTGGAGCAGGTCGATATCGGTTACGCCTTCCTGCCGCAATATCGCGGTCAGGGCTACGCCATTGAAGCGGCGCAGGCCGCCCTTGCCGATGGCAAAAGCCGGTTGGGGATCGGGCAGGTAGTTGCCATCGTTACGCCGGGCAACGAGCGTTCCATCGGCCTGTTGGCCAAGCTGGGGCTGGTGCGCAGTCGACTGGTCAAGTTGAGCGAAGATGCCGATGAGTGCCTGCTGTTGGAGCAGTGATCAAGGTCAGAGAGCGGGGAAGCGAATGGTGAGGTGGCTGTCAGGCTGAGTGACAAGCAAGAGCCCGGGTCTGGCTAAAGGCGTGAGAGAAGCAAAGAGGCCGCCGTGAGTTGCGGCCTGTCTGCATCGGGCGCTGC
>NZ_QAJD01000157.1:11705-15389 GCF_003061465.1 Aeromonas sp. HMWF017 | reverse complement strand
GAACTCGCCAGCGATACCATCACAGGAGATGGCGAAACCGCCGCTGAAGCGGGTGCTGAACTGGATCAGAAACGCATCATTGTCGTGCTCTTGCACAGGCAGGTTGATGGGTTTGCTGCGACGCAGGGGCTTGTGTGTTTGTACTGCTTTCATCATGGTATTTCTCTATATAAATTAAGTGTTTGCTCCTTGTATTGGCAAATGTCAGGTCAATGGGCGCGGTCGATTGGGTGAACGACAAGCGCGCAGGAATACCCAGCCCGGTTAAGGGGCGTCTGCACTTTCAAGGAATATGCTGATGCATAAATCAAATTGAATTGGGTGGGCAGATCGGGTCTGCACCGTGAGAGCCGGGCAACGCAGGCAGACAGCCTGACGGTTCTCAAGGCGAGTAAATCAGAAGAAGGTTATGCGGGTACTGGCAGGATTCATCGTGAGGTGAAGCATTGCAGGGCAAACATAAACAGGGCTGATTAACTAGCCAGCGCGCATTCTCTCCTCGAAATGAATAAAAAGCAAACAATAATTTGCCGATGTTGAAGTCAGTACGCTTTTCCGCTGTGTAATCAAGGCGCTATCAGCAGCAAATATCCGCAGCAATCAGTCATAAAAAGAGGGCTCCCGACGGGAGCCCTCTCTCATTCAGCAATCAGCACAGCGGGCCGACTCAGTAGTCGCCACAGGCCTTCTTGGCGGCCGTGATCATCGGGGTGATGGTCATGCCTTGCACCACGATGGAGAACATCACCACCGAGTAGGTCATCACCAGGATGACCTGACGCAGGTCGACGCCATGTTCCGGGATCATCATGACGCCGGAGGGGAGTGCCAGTGCCATCGCCATCGCCAGACCACCGCGCAGGCCACCCCAGGTGAGGATCCGCACCGAGAAGGTGTTGTAATTGCGGAATCGGCGGAAAGCCACATAGGGCAGCGACACGCTGATAAAGCGGGCGCCCAGGCAGAGCGGCACCGCAATGACCAGCAGGATCCAGTCACGCCAGGCGAGATCCAGCAGTACCAGCGCCAGACCGATCAGCAGGAACAGCAGGGCATTGAGGAACTGGTCCATCAACTCCCAGAAGTGATCCAGGTGATGGCTGCTCTGCTCGGAGAAGCCGGAGTGACGGGTCCAGTTGCCGATCATTATGCCGGTGACCACCATCGCCAGCGCACCGGAGACGCCGATCATGTTGGCAAAGGCGAAGCCGGCGGTCGGGATACAGAGGGTCAGCAGCAGCTCCAATGAACCGTCATCGGTGGCGCTGATCATCACGTGGGCGATGAGGCCCAGCACGGCACCGAACAGGATGCCACCGAGGGCTTCGTGCAGGAACAGACCGGCCACGCTACCGAAGGTGGGCTCGACACCGCCAAAGGCGACGGCAAACACGGTAGCGAAGATGACGAGGCCAACACCGTCGTTGAACAGGGATTCCCCTTCGATCTGGATGGCGATCTGGGGTGGCGCTTTCATCTTCTTGACGATGGCCAGTACGGCAATCGGGTCAGTGGGGGAGATCAGCGCGCCGAACAGCATGCAGTAGACCAGCGGCAACTCCCAGCCCAGCAGCTTGGCGATAAACCAGAAGCCGTAGCCGATGAGGAAGGTGGAGAGCAGGGTGGCAATGATGGCCAGAATGGTGATCTCCCACTTCTGGCTACGCAGCGCCTTGAGGTTGATGCCAAGGCCACCGGCGAACAGCAGGAAGCCCAGAATCCCCTTCAGCAGGAAGTTCTGGAAGTCGATGCTCTCCATGGTCTTGACGGCAAGAGGTTCCAGATTGAACCAGCCCAGTTTGCCAAACAGCACCAGCAGTGCGGAGATCAGCATGGAGCCCGCAGTAATGGCGATGGTGGTCTGGATCTTCACAACATACTGGTTTGCAAAGGCGATAAAAATCGCCAACGCTGCCAGAAAACAGAGTGTGTAGTAGACGCTCATAGTTATTTTTTTCTCGTTGGTAGACAGCAAGCACGTATCCCTATGCAGGACGGGCATAGGTTACTCTCGGGCCCTATGTTACTCATTACCCATAAATGAGTATATGGTGGCGCATTTGGACTGATAGACGGCTAGATTTCCATTTTATTTGTTTGCTGTTAGGATGCTGTTTACGCAGTTGCATGGATGTAAGAGGAACACGCGGTGTCGAACGTAATGTCGAGCAGAGAGCCGAGCAAGCAGTCGGACGTAACAAAGAAGCTGGGAGCCTGCCTCAGGGAGCGGATCCTGATCATCGACGGGGCCATGGGCACCATGATCCAGGGCTACAAGCTGGGGGAGGCGGATTATCGGGGTGAGCGGTTTGCCGACTGGCATACCGACATCAAGGGCAACAACGATCTGTTGGTGCTGACCCGTCCGGCGGTGATCCGCGAGATCCACGAGCAGTATTGCGCTGCCGGGGCCGACATTCTCGAGACCAACACCTTCAACGCCACTCGCATCGCCATGGCCGATTACGAGATGGAAGAGTTCTCGGCCGAGATCAACCGTGAAGCCGCCCGTCTGGCCCGCGCCGTGGCCGACGAGTGGACGGCAAAAGATCCCGCCAAGCCGCGCTTTGTGGCAGGGGTGTTGGGCCCCACCAACCGCACCGCCTCCATCTCGCCGGATGTGAATGATCCCGGCAAGCGCAACGTCACCTATGACCAGCTGGTTGCCGCCTATACCGAATCGACCCACGCCCTGATCGAGGGTGGCGCCGACATCATCCTGATTGAAACCATCTTCGATACCCTCAACGCCAAGGCGGCCGCCTTCGCGGTGGAAGGGGTGTTCGAGGCGCTGGGCTACAGCCTGCCGGTGATGATCTCCGGCACCATTACCGATGCCTCCGGCCGAACCCTCTCCGGCCAGACCACCGAAGCCTTCTACCACTCGCTGCGCCACGTCAAACCGGTATCGTTCGGCCTCAACTGTGCGTTGGGGCCCGATGAGCTGCGCCAGTATGTGGAGGAGTTGTCTCGCATCAGCGAATCCTGCGTCAGCGCCCACCCCAACGCCGGTCTGCCCAATGCGTTCGGTGAGTACGACCTCGATGCCGTCGAGATGGCGGAGCATATCCGCGAGTGGGCCCAAAGCGGCTTCCTCAACCTGATCGGCGGTTGCTGCGGCACCACCCCGACCCATATTCGCGCCATGGCGGACGCCGTGGCGGGCATCAAGCCGCGTGTGCTGCCCGAGCTGCCTGTAGCTTGCCGCCTGTCGGGTCTTGAGCCCCTTATCATCACCCCTGAGTCCATGTTCGTGAACGTGGGTGAGCGCACCAACGTCACCGGTTCGGCCAAGTTCAAGCGGCTGATCAAGGAAGGGCTCTACGACGAGGCGCTCGATGTTGCCAAGCAGCAGGTAGAGAACGGCGCCCAGATCATCGACATCAACATGGACGAGGGGATGCTGGACGCCGAAGCGGCCATGGTGCGCTTCCTGAACCTTATCGCTGGTGAGCCCGATATCGCCCGGGTGCCGGTGATGATCGACTCCTCCAAGTGGGAGGTGCTGGAAGCGGGCCTCAAATGCGTGCAGGGCAAGCCGGTGGTCAACTCCATCTCCATGAAGGAGGGGGAGGAGAAGTTCATCCAGCAGGCCAGATTGCTGCGTCGCTACGGCGCCGCCGTCATCGTGATGGCGTTCGATGAAGCGGGGCAGGCCGATACCCGCGCCCGCAAGTTCGAAAT
>NZ_QAJD01000157.1:0-11695 GCF_003061465.1 Aeromonas sp. HMWF017 | reverse complement strand
AGCACAACAACTACGCGGTGGACTTTATCGAGGCGGTCGGCGACATAAAACGCAACCTGCCCCACGCCATGATCTCCGGCGGCGTCTCCAACGTCTCGTTTTCGTTTCGCGGCAACGAGCCGGTGCGCGAAGCCATTCACGCCGTCTTCCTCTACCACGCCATCAAGAACGGCATGGACATGGGAATAGTCAACGCCGGTCAGCTCGCCATCTATGAAGACATTCCGGCGGAGCTGAAAGAGAAGGTCGAGGCGGTGGTGCTCAACCTCAATGACAATGCCACCGAGGAGCTGCTGGCCATCGCCGAGAAGTATCGCGGTGCCGGTGCCCAGGCGGAGGATCCGCGGGATCAGGAGTGGCGCAGCTGGCCGGTGGGCAAGCGGCTGGAGCACGCGCTGGTCAAGGGGATCACCGACTTTATCGAAGAGGATACCGAAGAGGCACGCGCTGGTGCCGAGAAGCCGCTGCACGTCATCGAAGGGCCGCTGATGGATGGCATGAACGTGGTGGGCGACCTGTTCGGAGCGGGCAAGATGTTCCTGCCGCAGGTGGTGAAATCGGCGCGGGTGATGAAGCGGGCGGTGGCTTATCTGCAGCCCTATATCGAGGCGGAAAAATCGGGCGGCTCCAGCAATGGCAAAATCGTGCTGGCGACCGTGAAAGGGGACGTGCACGACATCGGCAAGAACATCGTCGGGGTGGTGCTGCAGTGCAACAACTTCGAGATTGTCGACCTCGGGGTTATGGTCTCCTGCGAGACGATTCTCAAGACTGCGCGGGAGGTCGGCGCCGATATCATCGGGTTGTCGGGTCTCATTACCCCGTCACTGGACGAGATGGTGCACGTGGCCAAGGAGATGGAGCGTCAGGGCTTCAAGCTGCCGCTGCTGATCGGCGGCGCGACCACCTCCAAGGCCCACACTGCGGTGAAGATCGAGCAGAACTACTCGGAGCCTGTGGTCTATGTCTCCAACGCCTCCCGCGCGGTGGGGGTGGCCCAGAGCCTGCTCAGCCCGGATCTGAAGGAGGCGTTTGTCGCCCGCATCGACAAGGAGTACGAGATTGCCCGGGATCAGCATGCCCGCAAGCAGCCGCGCTCCCGCCCGGTCAGTCTGGCCCACGCCCGCGCTAACCGGCATCAGCTGGATTGGGTTGGCTACCAGCCACCCAAGCCCCACGAGATCGGGGTGCAGAAGTTCGAAGATGTGGCCATTTCGGTGTTGCGCCCCTACATCGACTGGACGCCGTTCTTCCTCAGCTGGGAGCTGGCAGGCAAGTATCCGCGCATCCTCGAGGACGAGATCATCGGCGAGGAAGCAACCAAGCTGTTTGCCGACGCCAACGCCATGCTGGATCAGCTGGAAAAGGATCAGAGCGTGCGCTGCGCCGGGGTGATCGGCCTGTTCCCGGCCAACGCGGTAGGGGATAGCATCGAGGTCTACAGCGACGAGTCCCGCACCGAGGTCATCAAGGTGTTGCACCACCTGCGCCAGCAGAGCGAGAAGCAGGGCTTCCCCAACTACTGTCTGGCGGACTATGTGGCGCCGAAAGAGAGCGGCAAGCCGGACTGGATCGGCGCCTTCGCGGTGACCGGCGGCATCGGTGAGGAGGCCATCGCCAAGGCCTACAAGGCAGATCACGACGACTACAATGCCATCCTCATTCAGGCGGTGTGCGACCGTCTGGCCGAGGCCTTTGCCGAGTACCTGCACGAACAGGTGCGCAAGGTGCACTGGGGTTATGCCCCGGACGAGGCCCTCAGCAACGAGGAGCTCATTCGCGAGAACTATCAGGGCATCCGTCCGGCGCCCGGTTATCCGGCCTGCCCGGAGCACACCGAGAAGGGGAGCATCTGGGAGTTGCTGGATGTCGAGCAGGCCATCGGCATGCAGCTCACCGAATCCTACGCCATGTGGCCGGGGGCGGCGGTGTCGGGTTGGTACTTCTCTCATCCCGAGAGCAAATACTTCGCGGTGGCGCAGATCCAGCACGATCAGGTGGAAGATTACGCCGTTCGCAAGGGGATGACGCTGGCAGAGGCCGAGCGCTGGCTGGGGCCAAACCTGAACTGACTCCCGCGTGACACCGGTTGATCTTTAACGAGAAACGGCGGCATCCTTGCACGGATTGAACAACCTGCGCAGAGCCGCCGTTTAACCTGTTGGTCACAGTGATGTGGTAGCGTGCGGTTTGGTGTGGTTTGTCTTGTTGTCAGGATAAACAATTGGCGTTGTCTTGGCGCTGTGGCACCTTATACTCTCCCGCCCCATCCTGCCCAGGCACAGCCTTCTAGCGGAATTGTCATGAAGATCGCCATTTTATCCCGTGAGCCGAAAAACTACTCCACCCGCCGTCTGGTCGAGGTGGCGCAGGCGCGCGGTCATCAGGTAGAGGTGCTCGACACCCTGCGCTGCTATATGAATATCGCTTCCCACAACCCCTCCATTCACTACGAGGGTGGGGAGCTGGGAAGTTATGACGCCGTGATCCCGCGGATCGGGGCCAGCATTACCGCCTACGGCACCGCCGTGCTGCGCCAGTTCGAGATGATGAACACCATGGCCCTCAACAGCTCGGTGGCCATCAGCCGTTCCCGCGACAAGTTGCGGGCGATGCAACTGCTCTCCCGCCACGGCATCGGTCTACCCATCACCGGCTATGCCCACAGCACTCACGACGTGCCCGACCTCATCACCATGGTGGGCGGGGCGCCGCTGGTGGTGAAACTGCTGGAGGGAACCCAGGGGATTGGCGTGGTGCTGTGCGAGACCCAGAAAGCCGCCGAGAGTGTGATCGAGGCCTTTATCCAGACCAACAACAACATTCTGGTGCAGGAGTATATCCGCGAGGCCAATGGCGCCGACATTCGCTGTCTGGTGGTCAACGGCAAGGTGGTTGCCGCCATGCGCCGTCAGGCCCAGCCGGGAGAGTTTCGCTCCAACCTGCACCGTGGCGGCACCGCCGAAGCGATCAAGATCACTCCGGAAGAGCGCGCTACCGCCGTGCAGGCCGCCAAGATCATGGGGCTGGATGTGGCGGGGGTGGATATCCTGCGTAGCGCCCGTGGCCCGCTGGTGCTGGAGGTCAACTCCTCCCCCGGCCTGCAAGGGGTGGAAGCCGCTTCCGGCAAGGATGTGGCCGGCAAGATCATCGAGTTCCTCGAACTCAAGGCGAGCCGCAAGAACAAACCGGCGGAGTGAGCCTAACGCTTGCATCCATCAGATAAAAACAGGGCGCCCTCGGGCGCCTTGTTGCTATCTGGCTGGTGGGTTGGCGGTGCCACTGCGCCCTCACCCTAACCCTCTCCCAAAGGGAGAGGGAACTGTTCGGCAGTGATCATCGCCAGCCGGGCGCTAAATACGCCATCCTCGAGCCGGGTGTCGATCTGCCAGCCCAGCTTCTCGCAGATGCGCTGGATGATGGTGAGGCCACAGCCGTAGCCGAGGATCTGATCCGGTGCCGCCGCCGTCGGGTTGCTGATGGTGAGCACCGGGCCACACAGCTCGATGTCGATATGTCCCTCGGCATAGCTCAGGGCATTTTTCAGCAGGTTGCCGAGGGCGATGGCGAGCAGGGAGAGGGGGGCATTTACTTCGCTGCTCTCGTCCAGATTAAGCCGGATATCGAGGGCCTCCCGCTGCAACAGCGGGGCGAGGCGGGCCAGCTCCTGACGGATCAGCGGGGTCACCTGCTGCAGCGGTCGCTCCACTGCCTCCTTGCGGCCCAGCAGCAGGAAGGTCTCGGTGAGCAGCGCCATCTCGTCGGCGGCGGCGCGGATGCGGGTGGTGGCGCGGGCGGCCGGTGCGGGCAGATCTGTCACCTTGCCAAGCAGCGCGGCCGAGCCCTGGATCACCATGTTGGGGGTGCGCAGCTCGTGGCTGGCGAAGCGACTGAACTCCTGCTCGCGGGCGAACACCGCGCTCACCTCCTGCTTGCCGGCCAGCAGCGCCAGCTCGATATCCCGCAGCTCCTGCCAGGGGGCGTCTGGCTCGAAATCAGCCTGATCCGGAGTGAGGTGGGCGACCCTCTGTTGCAGCCGTTGCAGCGGCCCCGTGATATGGCGCACCAGCCAGATGCCGAAGCCGAGGCAGCCCAGCAGCAGGGTCACCCCGATCAGCCGGGTCGCAAGATGCAGCTTGTCTTCGTAGGGATCCAGGTAGTCATCGGCGTCGTCGTTGAAGACCAGATAGAGCAGTCCCTCGCCGGAGGGGTGACGGGCCACCAGAAAGTGTTTGTCCTCCTTGCCCAGCTGGTGCTCGAAAAAGCCGGGGGTCTGGTAGGGCTTCAGCCATTTCGGCAGGCGGCCCGCCTCGGTCCAGTAGCTGGAGAACTGTCTGGGGCTTGGAGCCGCCGCAGCCGGGCCGAGTCGCAGCCAGTCATCGCTGTAGCGGGTCACTTCGGCTTCCAGCCAGTGGCGCAGGCTCAGCTCTTCCATCTTGTCTTCGGCCACCAGCATCAGGCCGGAGAGCAGGATCAGCAGCACCACCCCGGCGCCGCCGAGCGCCATGATCAGGCGGCGACGCAGGCTCGGCAGGCTCATGCGCTCACCAGTCGGTAGCCCTGACCGTGCAGGGTCTCCAGCATGGGAGTGGGGAAGGGCTTGTCGAGCGCGTTGCGCAGGGCGTAGATATGGCTGCGCAGGGCATCGGAGTCGGGCTCCTCATCCCCCCAGACAGTGTCGAGCACCTCCTGACGGCTGACGATGGCGGGGGCGCGGCGGGCCAGCAGGGCGAGGATCCGGAACGGGATCTTGCCGAGCTTGAGGGGCTCACCGGCGCGGGTGGCGCGGCCGCTGGCGACATCGACCGTCAGATCGCCAAAGCTGATGGCCCCCACATCGCCGCGCGGGCCGCGCAGACTGAGGGCTTGCAGCCGTACCTCCAGCTCCTCCATGGCGAACGGCTTGACCAGATAGTCATCCCCTCCCGCCTTGAAGCCTGCCAGCTTGTCCTCCAGGCTGTCGCGGGCGGTGAGAAACAGCACGGGAGTGGCAATCCCCTGCTCGCGCAGGCGCGCTACCGTGCTGAGGCCATCGAGGCGCGGCATCATCACATCCATGATGATGACGTCGAAACGCTGCTCCTCCAGCAGTTGCAGCGCCGCCTGACCGTGATAGGCACAATCGAGGCGGTGACCGGCCAGCTCCAGATAATCCATGATGGTTTCCGCCACCTGAGGATTGTCTTCCACTACCAAAATCTTCATGCTTTGCTCTCCTGGTTGGCGAGCGTTTCACGCTCTTTTCACACCGGATTCGGCATCCTGTTTGCCAGTGTAACCCCGAGGATCCCTGATGAAGAAGTCTCTCTGCGCCCTCCTGCTGCTTATCTTGTTGCCACTTGGCACCGCACAGGCGACCGAATTCAAACTGACCGGCCGCACCACCTGGCAGCTTGGCCAGTTGATGGTCAACGGCATGCCGTTCGTGATCGACGACCAGACCCGCTTCAAGGATTGGCTCAACGAGGATGATCTCGGCGGCACCTGGGTCGAGATGAAGGGGGTGGTGGAGAACGGCGTGCGCTATGTGCGCAAGGTCGAAGCCCTCGACGAAGATGACAAGGACGAGATGGATCTGGAGGGGCCGGTGGAAGGGGGGCGGATCTGGGGCTACACCACCTCGGATAACAGTCTGGCGCCGTTTGAAGGGCGCTGGCTCGAGCTGGAGTGCAAGTTTGACGGCATGCGCCTGAGCCGCTGCCGCGAGGATGACTGATCCGATCTCTGCGTTCCGATTAGAAATGCTCCCGAATGAAGCCCATGCTTGTCCAGCATGGGCTTTTTGTTCAGGGACGAACGAAGATGGAACAATCGAGAAAGTGGTGTGCATGGATGCTGGGTGTGCCGCTCTGGGCGGCGCAGGCGGGAGCCGACGAATTATGGCTGGTGGAGCTGGAGCACAGCGATGGCATCCGCCTGCAATTTCAGGGGGCCGAGGTGGAGCAGGGCAGTGCCGCCATCTGGCGGCAGGGGGAGATTTGGCCGCAGCCACTCAAGCCCGGCGACCAGCTCGCCCTGCTGGTGGCCGATGGCGTTGCCACCCGCATTGAACTGCTGGCCGCCAGAGCCCCGCTGGCCAATCTGCCCTGGCAGCGGGCGCAAGATCGCCTGCAATCCTTCGATGAACGGCAGCTCACGTTGGCAACCCTGGGCACAGTGCCACTCAATCCACAGGTGCGCTGGGTCAACGGTTCCGTCGCCGATCTGCATGCCGGGAGCGAGCTGGTATTGATTCGTTCGGCGGATGGAATATTGCAGGGAATTGAAGTGATCAATCCGGAAGAGTAATTCAGCTTCTTCTTATTTAATATAGCTTCACCATATTGTGGCAGCCATTAAATAATGACTGTCACAATATTTATGATTTACTCCTCAATAAAGTCATCGCTCTAATTATTTTCCTGTATCACCATCATTTTGTTTGTCATGGATGTTTTTTGGTGGTTTATTTTATTTGTGTCAGGTTTTGTCGGAGTCCATACCTGTCAAATGAAAAAGGATATTTCTACACAATAACAATTATCGTATGTCTGAAAGAGGGATAAATGATGAATAGAATAATTACCGCCAATCTGGCGTTTTTGGCGTCTTCATTGATGCTCGCTCAGGTGCAGGCGGCTGAACCTGTCTACCCTGATCAGGTCAAGTGGGCGGGTCTTGGCACGGGCGTCTGTGCCAGTGGCTACCGTCCTCTGACCCGCGATGAAGCCATGAGTATCAAGGGTAATCTGGTCAGCCGCATGGGGCAGTGGCAGATCACCGGGCTGGCGGATCGCTGGGTGATTATGGGGCCGGGATATAATGGCGAAATCAAACAGGGCACTGCCGGAGAAACCTGGTGCTATCCAAATTCACCGGTTTCAGGAGAAATACCGACACTCTCTGACTGGAATATTCCGGCGGGTGATGAGGTCGATGTTCAATGGCGTCTTGTCCATGACAATGATTATTTTATCAAGCCAGTCAGTTATCTCGCCCATTATTTGGGATACGCTTGGGTAGGTGGAAATCATAGCCCCTATGTCGGGGAGGATATGGATGTTACCCGGGTTGGCGATGGCTGGCTGATAAAGGGAAATAATGACGGCGGCTGCTCCGGATATCGTTGCGGGGAGAAGAGCTCCATCAAGGTAAGCAACTTCTCATATACCCTGGAACCCGACTCCTTCAGCCATGGTCAGGTCACCGAGAGCGGCAAGCAGCTGGTCAAGACCATCACGGCCAATGCGACCAACTACACCGACCTGCCCCAGCAGGTGGTGGTGACCCTGAAGTACGACAAGGCCACCAACTGGTCGAAAACCGATACCTACAGCCTGAGCGAGAAGGTGACCACCAAGAACAAGTTTCAGTGGCCGCTGGTGGGAGAAACCGAACTGGCCATCGAGATTGCAGCGAGCCAGAGCTGGGCCTCCCAGAAAGGGGGCTCGACGACCGAGACCGTCTCGGTTGAAGCACGCCCCACGGTGCCGCCTCACTCCAGCCTGCCGGTGCGGGTTGCGCTCTACAAGTCCAACATCTCCTACCCCTACGAGTTCAAGGCCGAGGTCAATTATGACCTGACCATGAAGGGCTTCCTGCGTTGGGGCGGCAATGCCTGGTATACCCATCCGGAGAATCGCCCCACCTGGGAGCACACTTTTGCCGTCGGCCCGTTCCGCGACAAGGCGAGCAGCATCCGCTATCAGTGGGACAAGCGTTATATCCCGGGTGAAGTGAAGTGGTGGGACTGGAACTGGACCATCAGCGAGTATGGTTTGTCGACCATGCAGAATAACCTGGGTCGTGTGCTGCGCCCGATCCGTTCGGCGGTGACCGGTGACTTCTATGCCGAGAGCCAGTTTGCCGGCGATATCGAGATTGGTCAGCCCCAGACCCGTTCCGCGGCCTCTGCCCAGTTGCGCAGTGCCTCTGCCGATGAGGTGGCGCTTACCGGTGTGGATCTGGATAGCGAGGCCCTTGCCAACGAAGGCTTTGGCAACGTATCCCTGACCATAGTGCCGGTTCAATAACCTCCCTCACAGGCCCCTTTCATGGGGGCCTGTTTCTGTTTGCCCTGCGCCCCTCGATTTTCCCTCTTTTTCTCCTCTTGTCCCTGAATGATCACAACAGAAAGCTATGGCGTGCCAAGTTGATGCCAACGCAGGTTTGACCTTTGTTTGGGGTGGCTCTGTGGCGAGGCATTGTTCACTCATTTGTTGAAAGAGGCGTGTTGGCCAGATTGTTAACGGCTTGTGCTTTAGATTTTCCCCCTTATACTGGCGCCATCTTGTCGGAGTGCTGACCGTCGAACGACGCGAAGCTGAGACCGTTAATTCGGGATCCGTGGAACCTGATCAGGTTAAAACCTGCGAAGGGAACAAGGGTAACTTGCGGGTTACCGCGCCGGAGGAGGAACAAGCCTCTTCCGCTCATCGAAGGGATCACCCTTGATGGGTCAGGGCGCACAGGAGGGAGTCTGTCCCGTCCGGTTGTCCAGCACGTGGAGCGCCTTGCCCACAGCATGCAGAGAGCGGGACGTGGCAGACCAGCAGCGCGGAGCTCCATCCCGCGCGCACTCCCTCCTGATATAAACACCCCGCCGCAAGTTCATCTTCTCCTCGAACTCCAGACAAGCAAACACCCATAACTTCAACCAGTTAATGTGAGTTTTGCTATGTCTACTTCTATATCTGATACCACCAAATCCAGCCGTCGCGAGCAGCGCTCCAGCGCTCAGGCCTTTATCGACAGCCTCAAGGGGATGGCTCACCCCAACTCCCGCCGCATCTTTATCGAAGGCTCCCGCCCCGACATTCGTGTCCCGCTGCGGGAGATCCAGCTGGCCGATACCTTTGTCGGCGGCACTAAAGAGGCTCCCCAGTTCGAGCCCAACGAGCCGATCCCGGTCTACGACACCTCTGGCCGTTACGGGGAGGGGGGGGTCGCCATCGACGTGCGCCGCGGCCTGCCGCGCCTGCGGGAGAACTGGGTGTTGGAGCGCGATGACACCGACGAACTGCCGTGGCTCAGCTCCACCTTCACTCAGGAGCGTCTGGCCGACGAGGGGCTGGATCACCTGCGCTTCGATCACCTGAACTCTTTGCAACATAAGCCGCGCCGTGCCAAGCCGGGCCGTCGGGTCACCCAGCTCCACTACGCCCGCGCCGGCATCGTCACCCCCGAGATGGAATTTATCGCCATTCGCGAAAACATGGGGCGCGAACGGGTGCGCTCCGAGCTCTTGCGCACCCAGCATCCGGGTCGCGATTTCGGTGCCCGCCTGCCGGAAAATATCACCCCCGAATTTGTGCGCGATGAGGTAGCCGCCGGTCGCGCCATTATCCCCAGCAACATCAACCACCCGGAAGCGGAGCCGATGATCATCGGCCGCAATTTTCTGGTGAAGATCAACGCCAACATCGGCAACTCGGCGGTCACCTCCAGCATTGAAGAGGAGGTGGAGAAGCTGGTGTGGTCAACCCGCTGGGGCGCCGACACCGTGATGGATCTCTCCACCGGTCGCTACATCCACGAGACCCGCGAGTGGATCCTGCGCAACAGCCCGGTACCCATCGGTACCGTGCCCATCTATCAGGCGCTGGAGAAGACCAACGGCATCGCCGAAGACCTCACCTGGGAGCTGTTCCGCGATACCCTGCTGGAGCAGGCCGAGCAGGGGGTGGACTACTTCACCATCCACGCAGGCGTCTTGCTGCGCTTCGTGCCCATGACTGCCAAGCGCCTCACCGGCATCGTCTCCCGTGGCGGCAGCATCATGGCCAAGTGGTGCCTGTCCCACCACAAGGAGAACTTCCTCTACCAGCACTTCCGCGAAATCTGCGAGATCTGCGCGGCCTATGACGTGGCGCTGTCCCTCGGTGACGGTCTGCGCCCGGGCTCTGTCTATGATGCCAACGACGAGGCCCAGTTTGCCGAGCTGCGCACCCTGGGCGAGCTGACCAAAATCGCGTGGGAGTATGACGTGCAGGTGATGATCGAGGGGCCGGGCCACGTGCCGATGCACATGATCGAGCGCAACATGACCGAGCAGCTGGAGCACTGCCACGAGGCGCCGTTCTACACCCTTGGCCCGCTCACCACCGACATCGCGCCGGGTTACGATCACTTCACCTCCGGCATTGGCGCCGCGCTCATCGGCTGGTACGGCTGCGCCATGCTCTGCTACGTGACCCCCAAGGAGCATCTGGGGCTACCCAACAAGGAAGATGTGAAGCAGGGGCTGATTACCTACAAGATCGCCGCCCACGCCGCCGATCTGGCCAAGGGGCACCCGGGGGCCCAGATCCGCGACAACGCCATGTCCAAGGCGCGCTTTGAATTCCGCTGGGAGGATCAGTTCAATCTGGCGCTGGATCCCGACACCGCTCGTGCCTATCACGACGAGACCCTGCCGCAGGAGTCCGGCAAGGTGGCCCACTTCTGCTCCATGTGCGGGCCCAAGTTCTGCTCCATGAAGATCACTCAGGACGTGCGCGACTACGCGGCGAAGCTTGAGGCGGTAGAGATCAAGCTGGTCGGTATGGACGGCCAGCAGGAGCAGGTGGTGGCTCAGGTGGAGAGTGGCATGGCCCGCATGGCGGAAACCTTCAAGGAGACCGGTGGCGAGATCTACCATCAGGCTGCGGCGCTGAAACAGGCCGCAGGGGAGGAGGCGTGAGCAGCGCAAGCGGGGCTGTCAGCCTCGCCGACCTGTCGCCCGTGACCGACTCGCTACCTGTGGTCTGGACCATCGCCGGTTCAGACTCCGGCGGTGGCGCCGGTATTCAGGCCGACTTGCACACATTGCACGACCTTGGCGTGCACGGCTGCTCGGTCATCTCCGCCATCACCGCCCAGAACTCGGTGGCGGTGAAGATGGTTGACCCTGTGCTGATGCAGACCTTCACCGCCCAGATCGACGCCCTCAGTGTCGATCTGCCGCCTGCCGCCATCAAGATCGGCCTCCTGCCGACCCGGCTGCACGTCGAGGTGCTGGCCCGCCGGCTGGCAACTATCGAGGGTCCCTTCGTGGTCTACGACCCGGTGGCTATCGCCAGCACCGGCACCCCGATGGCGGAGCCCAATATGCTGGAGGCGGTGCGCGAGCAGCTGTTGCCGCGCCTCTCCTTGATCACCCCCAATGGCCCCGAACTGGAAGCCCTGACCGGCATTCCCGCGACCAGCCCTGTGCTGGTGCGCTTCGCCGCCCAGCGCCTGCGTGAACTCGGCGCCCGCGCCGTGCTGGTCAAGGGCGGCCATCTGGGCTGGAGTGGCGATCTCTGCCTCGACTACTACCAGGATGAGACCCGCGAATTCTGGCTGGCGGCGCCGCGCCTCGATACCCGCCACGGTCACGGCACCGGCTGCTGTTACGCCAGCGCCATCGCCGCCGTGGTGGCGCAGGATTATCCGGTGGAGGACGCCATCACCCTCGCTCGTGCCTACCTGCAACAGGGGCTGGCGGCGGCGCAGGGAGTGGGGGCTGGCCCGGGCCCCATCGCCCATCTCGGCTGGCCGAGCGATCTTGCCCACTTCCCCCGTGCCGTGCTGGCGGGCTCAACGCTCGATCGCCGCTTCGGTCTTTATGAAGCGAGCAACGCCCGCCTGCCGCAGGGCCCCTTTGCGCCGACCGAACACAACCTCGGTCTCTATCCGGTGGTCGATTCGGTCAAGTGGCTGCGTCGTCTGCTGGGGCTGGGGGTCAAGACCATCC
>NZ_QAJD01000156.1:16736-23866 GCF_003061465.1 Aeromonas sp. HMWF017 | reverse complement strand
GTCATCATCAACATCTCCTCTATCGCCCGCGCCGGCAATATTGGCCAGAGCAACTATGCCGCCAGCAAGGCGGGGGTCGCCTCGCTGGTGGTGACCTGGGCGCGGGAGCTGGCGCGCCATGGCATTCGGGTGATGGGGATTGCTCCCGGGGTGTTTGCCACCGACATGACGGCGGCGATGAAGCCGGAGGCGATGGCGCGGATGCAGCAGGCCATTCCGGTCGGCACCCTTGGCGAGGCGCAACAGCTGGCCGAGACGGTGAGCTTTATTTTTGCCAACGACTATCTGTCGGGGCGGATGATTGAACTGGATGGCGGTTTGCGTTTATAGGGATTTACATAATGGGCCCCGGTGTTTCCACCGGGGCTTTTTTATGCAGATTATTTATACAGAGAGTGCCTGAATGGCGATGCATAGGAACCATGCGAGTCAGGTTGTGTTGGCAGAAAAATGAGAAATATCAATGGGTCTTGGTTAATTTGAGCCAGCTCACAGGCCATATGGGTCAGTGCTGTAAAATTGCGCGCGGTCAAGGCGGTGCATGATTGACGGGACGAGGGATTGCGGTCGGAATAGTCATGCAATATAGTTGCCGCCTTTTTCACGGGGTCAGGATTCCCAGCCCCTCCCATATTGCGCGCAGTATGAATACGGACGCTCTGCCGCCGCCTAAATAAACAGGATTGAAATGGACAAGAAACTAGGGCTGGGCGCCCTCATTTCGCTGGTGATCGGCTCTATGGTCGGCGCCGGGGTCTTCAGTCTGCCACAAAACATTGCAGCGCATGCCAGTGCCGGGGCGGTCGCCCTGGGTTGGGCCATCACTGGCCTTGGCATGATCTGTCTCGCACTGGTTTACCAGAACCTCTCCATGCGCCGCCCCGATCTCGATGGCGGTATCTTCAGCTATGCCAAAGCCGGTTTCGGCGATTTCATCGGTTTCAACGCCGCCTGGGGTTACTGGCTCTGCCAACTGCTGGCCAACGTATCCTACGCCATCGTGGTGTTCAGCGCCCTGAGCTACTTCTTCGATACGCCGGACAACGTCATCTTCGGCGATGGCAATACGCCGGTCGCCATCACTCTCGCGTCCATCCTGATCTGGTCGGTGCATGCGCTGGTGCTGCGCGGGGTTCAGGTTGCGGCGCTGGTGAATATCGTCACTACGATTGCCAAGATGGTGCCGCTCATTGTCTTCTGTGTCGCGATCCTGCTGGCCTTCAACATGGATACCTTCACTCTGGATATCTGGGGCCAGAACAACATGGAGCTGGGCTCCGTCATGGATCAGGTCAAGTCCACCATGAAGGTGACACTCTGGGTCTTTATCGGGATTGAAGGGGCCGTGGTGGTCTCTGCCCGTGCCCGTCATCGTAAGGATGTGGGCCGTGCCACCGTGCTGGCGCTGCTCGGCGCCCTGACACTCTATGTGATGGTGACCCTGTTCTCGCTGGGTGTCATGAGCCAGCCGCAACTGGCGGCGCTCAAGAACCCTTCGACCGCCATGATCCTCGAGGCCGTGGTCGGCCCCTGGGGCGCCTGGCTTATCAATATTGGTCTGGTGGTGTCAGTGATGGGGGCTCTGCTCAGCTGGACCGTGCTGGCCGCTGAAGTGCCCTACATCGCAGGCAAGACCGGCGTCTTCCCGGGCTGGTTTGCCAAGGAGAACAAAAACGGCTCGCCGCAGGTGTCCCTCTGGTGCTCTACCTGTCTGGTGCAGATCTTCCTGATCATCATCTACTTCCAGAGCAGCACCTATCTGGCGCTGGTCAACATCGCCACCTCGGCGGCGCTGGTGCCGTATGTCTTCTCTGGCGCTTATGGTCTGAAACTGGCATTGAAAGGGGAGACCTATCAGGGTCAACCCCATCAGCGCAAGCGTGACCTGCTGCTGGCCCTGGTGGCGACGGTTTACGGCTGCTGGCTGGTCTACGCTGCCGGTGTGGAATACCTGCTGCTGGTGGCGCTGCTCTATAGTCCGGGCATCTTCATCTACTGGAAGGCGCGTCAGCATCACGGTCTACGCGGCCTTAACCGGTTGGAGCAGGGGATGACGGCGGCCCTGCTTGGCTGTGCCGTGCTGGCCTTCTACAAGGTGATGGACGGTACCATTCCACTGCACTAACCGGCACAATGAAGAGATGGCCCTCGCGCCATCTCTTTTTTTTCATGCAGATATCCACTGTTGCCCGGCCGTGTTGGCCAGTTTTTGTTTAACACAGGAATTTTTATGCTGTTTATGGGTTACCTCCTGCTGGGCGCCTTTGCCGGCATGCTGGCAGGGCTGTTCGGGATTGGCGGTGGATTGATCATTGTCCCCGTGCTGGTCATGACCTTTCGCGCCCAGGGCATCGACCCTGAAATAATTACCCATCTGGCCCTCGGCACCTCGTTGCCCACCATGATCTTTACCGGATTCAGCTCGCTGAGAGCACATCAGGAAGCGGGCGCCGTCGACTGGGTGATGATCCGCAGATTGGGGGCGGGCATGCTGGTTGGTGCCTGGCTCGGTGGTATGACGGCCAATCTGCTCAGTACCAGCACCCTCAATATCATTATCGGCTGCTTCGCCTGGATCATGGCGCTACAGATGGGGCTCAATCTCAAGCCCAAAGCGGAGCGCCATATGCCGGGGGCGCTCGGCACAGGCATCGCCGGTACCATCATTGGCTGGATGTCAGCGCTGTTTGGTATTGGCGGTGGCTCGCTGACCGTCCCTTATCTGAGCTGGAACTCGGTGCCAATGCGCAATGCGGTAGCGGCCTCTGCAGCTTGCAGCATGCCCATCGCGCTGGCGGGGAGCCTCAGCTACCTCTATGCGGGTTGGGGTCATGCCGATCTGCCCGAGTGGAGTGTGGGCTACATCTATCTGCCCGCGCTGCTCGGCATTGTGCTGACCAGTACCCAGTTTGCCCGCCTTGGTGCCAAGCTGGCACACCGATTGTCACCAAGACGCCTCAAGCAGGCATTTGCTCTGCTGATGCTGCTGGTGGGGGCGAAATTTATGCTGTTTAGCTGATTCATTCGGCAGATTGTTGAAAAATAAGGCAAACGATCTGTTGGAGGGTAGAAAGCCGTTGCATTGAACGCCCAGTTTGCCTATTCTCCTCGCCGGTGGTCCTATTGGTCCTCTCGCATTGATAACCCGTCGACCTGGTCAGGACCGGAAGGTAGCAGCCAAGGCGGGGGACTCGAGTGCCGGGATGTGGCTGGTAGGGCCACCACTTGTTTCTGCAATTCAATAAGTTAGCTTTCTAAAGCCCTTGGTCATCCACTTTGTGTGGACGACGAGGAGCTCATCGATGAATCTCTGGCTCAGTCCCCACGGCATCTGGTATTACCGGAAAGTCACCACGCTCCCCTGTGGTCGTCGTAAAGAGATCAACAAATCCCTGCATACCCGAGACAAGCTGACGGCCCGTGCAGCTGTTGCGAAGCTGCTTGCCTGTGCGCGTTCCAGACCCAAGCCCATTCAGTTGCCTGCAGAGGTCAATGTTGCCCCAGATGAGTAATCAGTAGCCCGTAATCCGGGGGCTTTTATTGCTTGGTGACACGCAGGGTCGCGTTGTATTTGAGCCGCCCATGGGAAATATGTCTGTTTATCTCGCTTAGCAGCGTCTCTTTATTGATGGGCTTGGTGATATACCCGTTCATGCCATGGGAAAGATAGTATTGCTTGGATTCCGGCATCGCATCCGCCGTCAGGGCGATGATGGGGATATCTGCCCAAGGCATCTGGGAGGTGCGGATCCGGGTGGTGGCCACCAGGCCATCCATCACTGGCATCTGGACATCCATCAACACCAGATCAAATTCGGTGTGACCCAGTTTCTCCAGCGCCTCTTCTCCCTGAACGGCCAGTGTGACCTGATGGCCCACGGAGTCGAGCATGGCGCCGATCACCTTGCGGTTGGTGGCATTGTCATCAACCAGCAAGATGCGATAGGTCTCCTGATCCAGCTGCTTGGACGGCAGGCAAACAATCGAGGGGGTCGTGGCTCTGGCGGGCCAGATGTAGGTAAAAGTACTGCCATGTCCCTCGCTGCTCTCTACCGAGATATCGCCGCCCATCAGGCGTGCGAGGTTACGGGATATTTCAAGTCCCAGGCCCGATCCACCATATTGGCGGGTGATCGAGACATCCGCCTGGGCGAAACGTTGAAACAGGTTCTTTAGCTGACTTTTGCTCATGCCGATCCCGGTGTCCTGGATCGAGATGCGTATCGAGTGGCGATCCTGCTCCAACAGGGTGCTATCAACATGGATCTTTACTTCCCCCTGATGGGTGAACTTGATGGCATTGCTCACCAGGTTGAAGAGGATCTGGCGCACTCTCAGCGGATCGATCATCAACCACTCCGGCGTATCGGAGGCAACAGTCAGGGTCAGTTTGATCCCTTTCGCATCGCAGTTGCTCTGCATCAGGGCCCGAATATCCTCCAGCAGCTGGGGCAAGTGATGGGGGGCCAGTTGCAGCTCGATCTTGCCCTCTTCCAGCTTGGATACATCCAGAATGTCGTTGAGCAGACCGAGCAGATGGTTTGCCGATTCCCGCGCCGTCTCCAGATAGTCTCGCTCCCTCGGATCCATATCCCGGTCGGCCAGCAGTGAGAGCATGCCGAGAATGCCATTCATGGGGGTGCGAATTTCATGGCTCATGTTGGCCAAAAAGCTGCTTTTGGCTCTTGTGCCTGCCTCTGCCGCCTGATTTGCCCGCAGCAGTTTGTCATTGAGCTGCTGCATCAGTTTGTGTTGCAGAAACGAGATATTCATTTGCCGCCAGATCAGCAGGGCGAGCACAAAGAGCAGCGCAAATTGCAGGGTCGCGATGAGTGTCGTCGTGATGATCTGCTCCCTCACGCTGTCGCGACGCGCCACATCAAACAGGGTCGCCTGCTGGTTCACCTCCAGAGTCAGTTGATGGAGCAGGGGGAGCAGGGAGGCGAGCTGTTGGCGCAGCTCCTGATGGGCAAGATTGTTGAGCGACTTGGTGGCTTCCGGGCCGAGCCAGATATCCGCCAGAGAGATGTAGGAGCGAATGGCTTTGCTTGCCTGCTGGTAGATCTCTGTTTGCTGAAGCAGGCTGCGATCCTTGCTCTCCAGTACCAGATCCATGCGGCTGACCAGAATATCGTATCTGAGTTGGAAGGTCGGTTGCGACTCATGGAGCAGCGAGCTTTGAAAACGCAGCGCTTCGTTATAGAGCTGGAAATAGTTCCACATCACGTTGTCTTCGCCCTGGCTGGTACTGCGCTGCAGATCCTGAAATTGCCGGTACTGGATGGTACCAATACCGGCAAAGGCAAGGAGCAGCACGCAAAGCACCACAAACAAGAAACGTTGACTGGCCGCCATGGAACGCATGATGGGATCTACTCCACTTTTATCGCGCTGATCTGCCAGATAGCCCGACCGTAATAGAGCTTGTTTTGCAGTTCGGGATATTGATCGAACGGATAGACAAGGAACAGCGGCCCTTTGTCACGCACCGACAGTGGCTTGCCATTGATCGTGCGAGCGAGGATGACCTGATACTGCTCGGCATCGCTTGTCGGCACCTGTACCGAGTAGTCATTGAGCGCGGTAATGGTGAGCTGTTTGCCGGTTGCCCCGACCTTGGCCAATACATCTTGCAGCAGCGGGCCGCGAAAAGTCTTGGCTTCGTCATACCAGGGGGTATGGGTTTTGATTTCGTGTACCGGTAGTTGATCCAGCATGGCGCTGTCCCACAGGACCAGAGACTGATGAGTGGGGCTGCTGATGGCGCCTTCAACCTTCAACACGGCGCTGTCAGGGGAGGGGGCTGCGTATGCGGTGCCGCAAAGGGCTGCCAACAGTGGTGCGATGTAAAGGCCTGCTTTCATGATCTCTCCTTCCTGGAATATGGCGGCATGGGGGCCGAGCCAACGGTGGCTTGTGAGCTGTGTGCAAAAGCAAGCAATAATCGGGCCCAGTCTAATGGGCTTGAATTATCAGTGATTTAGCCTGTCATCGGGCGATCTCGGCCAAGGTGAATTGCAGTTTGCAACGTGTGGGGGAGGTTAATTGCAATTTGGCAATCAAAACGAGGCGTGGGGGTTGGCGAATAAGGCGCAAAGAGTATCATTTGGAGAACAAGTGCCGTGGCACTGCCCGGCATAACATTTGCAACGTGCTGAATGCCGTGACAGCAAATAGTCTGAGAATCGACAAGGAGCTAGCGATGGAAAGCATGACTTACACCCTTAATGATATCCAGGTAGTGGTACTGGAAAACGAGTTTGACGCGATGGCCGTCAGTGAGCTCCGCCCGTTGTTTGAAACCCTCTCGACCCATCCGGGAGATATCCTGGCCGATATCAGCGATGTCCATTTTATCGACTCGTCGGGTATCGGAGCCTTGGTATTTCTCTATAAAAGATTGATTATGAACGGGCATCAGATGGCGCTTGTCTGTGGACCAGGCCAACCTCACGACCTGCTGGAGATGTTGCATATCGATCGGGTGATCCCTTGCCATGAGAGCATCAAGGCCTATATGCGTTCCCGTGGCATGATGGCAGCAGCGTCATGAAACGGTTTGGTATCCTGCTCTCGTCCATTCTGCTGTCGGGTTGTGCGCAGTGGCCGCCACAGGGGTATGGCGGCATGGCAGAGGCAAGACCCACCCGTATTCCGGTCAATGAGGATGAACGGCGGGTCTGGTCTCGTTATGATGAGCGTCAGAAGGACCTCGACTTGCAGCTGACGGAATTAAAGCAAGCGAGTCTGCAGGGGTGTATGCCTGCCGAGTTGAAACGGCTACAATCTCAACGTATTGATATCGAACGGGATATGCACGGACGGCTCTGGTCGGATGTAGCCTGGCGTCAGACCGTGTTGGCACAATCACTACAACAAGTACGTTTGCGGCTGCAACAGACAACAGCGGATGGCTGTCGTGCTGATTGGTCAGGGCTCCCCTTACGCCAATGGGGGCAGACGTAACAGACGAAAAGGATGTCTATGAAACGGGGCGCTCTCGAAGGATTGATCTGTGTTCTCTTGCTGTTGTTCACCTGCCCGTTACTGGCCTCCACCTTTTTGGCTCCCGGTGATCGGTTGGCCATAGTGCAACCCGGTGAGCCTGCTTTTGATCAGCCTTTCCAGAT
>NZ_QAJD01000156.1:14360-16726 GCF_003061465.1 Aeromonas sp. HMWF017 | reverse complement strand
GAGGTCGGCAACGTCGTGGTGGGGGGGAAGACCCTGCAACAGGCGGATGAACTGATCCGCACCGCCCTCAAACCTGTTTACAACAACCTCTCTCAATTGACCGTCACCTTGCTGGAGAAGCGGCTGCTGATCAGCGTGATGGGCTATGTCAAAAAACCCGGCAGTTATGATCTGGCGCCCGATGGCAACGTGCAGATGGCCCTCGATGCCGCTGGCGGTCTGGTGCCCGGTGCCCAGCTCAACAATATGCAGGTGCGGCGCGGCAGCACGGTCTCGAGCTTCGACTACAAGCGTTATCTCGATACCGGCGATGCCAGCGTGTTGCCGCCATTGCAATCCCTCGATGTGGTGTTCGTGCCCGCCTCTCCGCTGATCGGCAACGTGCAAATAGATTTTGATGCGGCGACCCTGGCGGCAGGCGGGGATGGGGATACCGGCAAGGCGATCAAGGTGTTTGGTGAGGTCAACAGCCCCGGCGCCTTCAGTTTCAAGAGTGGCAACTCCATCGTGGATCTGCTGATGCGAGCCGGTGGGGTGACCCGTTTTGCCGGGGTGGAGCGGATCCGGGTGATCAATGGTGATGCCCCCGAACTGTTCGATCTCAAAGCCTATCTCGACTCCGGCAACAACAAGCTGCTGCCCAATCTGGCGCCGGGCGCCACCATCTTCGTGCCCAAGGATGAAGAGCAGATAAAACGGGGGGCGCGCACCATCTACATCATGGGCGAGGTGTTCAAACCCGGTGCCTATGAGGGGCGGGAAGGGGACTCCTTCCTCGATATTCTGGCCAATGCCGGCGGCCCGACCCGCTATGCCGAGAGTCGCCAGATCCGTTTGCTGCGCACCGATGGCACGATCGAACCCATCGACTTGCAGGCCTATACCGAAGGGATGCAAAAGGCGCTGCCCCAAGTCAAACCCGGTGACGCCATCTTTGTGCCGGAGAAGACCGACATTAACGAGAAGTCCTGGTTGAAAGTGGCCCCCGGGCGGGCTGTGATGGTGATGGGGGCGGTGCGGATCCCGGGCCGCTATGAATGGTCTGACGAGATGTCGCTGCTGGATCTGATCGCCCACGCCGGTGGCCCCAACGAGCGGGCCGATATCGCCAAGGTGCAGATCCTGACCGCCGAAGGGGGGCAGGCCACGCCAACCCTGTTTGATCTCGACAAGTTCCTCCATCAGGGCGGGGCGCTGGCCAGCCTGCCGAAGATCCGGGCCGGATTCACCATCATGATCCCCGAGCTGCCCACCGATCCCAGTGATAACAAGTCCCAGTGGGTGCGCCAGTCACCGGACAGTTCCATCTATATCTTCGGTCAGGTCGGAGCCCCCGGTCGCTATGCGTTCAATGAGCAGATGGGCTTTATCGATATCCTGTCGGCCGCCGATGGCCCGACTGCGGCGGCGGATCTGCGCAATGTGCGCATCGCCCATCGCAGTGGCAGCACGGCGCGGGTCAGCAAGCTCGATCTTGCCCTCTACTTTGAAACCGGCGATGAAACCTTGCTGCCCAAGGTGCTGCCCGGCGATTCCATCTACCTGCCGGAGAAGAATCGTCCCTGGCTCGATGAGCCGAAGGAGAACACCATTCGGGTGCTGGGAGCGATCGCCCGCCCGGGTCGCTACCGCTTTGACTCCTCCATGACCCTGCTGGATCTGCTGGCAGAGGCAGGGGGCCCGACCAGCAGCGCCTATATCAAGAAGATTGTGGTGATCAACATGGCCACCAGTGGTCAGGGGGATCAGGCCCGCAGCTTCGATCTCGACGGCTTTGCCAAAGAGCCCGACTTTAGCCAGTTGCCGGTGCTGCGCGCAGGGGACACCGTCTTTATCCCTGATAGCAAGAGCAGCAACTGGGCCATTTTCATGGATGGCATGCGCGACATCCTGACCACGATCTCGGTGGTGGCCCTGGTCGGGACGCTTTGATATGAGCATCCCCATTCAATATCTGGAGCTCGAATCCCTCTACGCGGCGACGGTCGCTCGGGGGATCCGCTCGCTGGCGGTCACCTCGTCAGAAGGGGGAGAGGGGGTGAGCTCCATCTGCGATGCGCTGGCAAGGCGCTCGGAGGCGGATGGGCTGCGCACCCTGCTGGTGGATCTCAACCTCTATCATCCCGGCCGCGCCACGGCGGTTGCCTGGGGGCCCAATGATGTGCCCGAGCCGGTGGCCACTGGCCGCTCCTTATCCTTGCTCCCGGCTCCGGGCAAGGATCTGATGGCTTTTCGCAACAAGGATACCTTGCGCCAATTGCTGGTTCGCTGGCTCGAGCACTACGATGTGGTGATCTTCGATACCTCGCCGCTCACCGCCCTCAATCGGGGCAATATTCCGGCCGATCAGGTGTGTGGGGCCTGTG
>NZ_QAJD01000156.1:0-14350 GCF_003061465.1 Aeromonas sp. HMWF017 | reverse complement strand
GGATAAACTGACCCGTGCCGAGGCCAATCTGATTGGCGCTGTCTATAACGACAAGCTCAACCCGGGGCTGGCCAGCGAGATCCTGCGCGAGCTCAACCGGCTGCCCAGCAACCGGGTGACCGAATGGCTCAAGCGCTGGTGCCGGCGCAGTGCCTTGCTCAATTTCCGGATCTGATCGCCCGCTGATGGAGGCCCGATATGGATGACTGGTTGCGATCTGCTCCGGCAACCCTGCAGGCGGTGCGCGAACTGCGCAACCGGCTGGCACAGGGACTCTCCCTGTTTCAGGTCTCCCCAAAGGATCAAGCCAACTGGCTGCTCTGTTTCAGTGAGCTGGCCACCAATAGCGTCAAACACACAGCGCCTCCTGCGACCCGGCTCTGGCTCACGCTGAAAGAGGATGAAACGGGCTTGAGTCTGATACTGGAGGATGATGGCGGTCCGCAACCCGGTCTTGCCAGTGCGCCGTTACCCGATGAGCTGCAGGAGGGGGGATACGGGCTGGCGCTGGTGCACCAGCTGTTTGCCGAGGTGCACTTCTCTCGCGACGGTGAGCGCAATCGCGTGACCCTTCGCCAGCAGGGCCCGGTCAACCAGCTGCCGGTGATCGCGGTGATCGACGATGACAAGGTGATGCGTGCCCTGCTCACCGCCTATCTCCATGAGCACTACCGGGTTGAAAGTTATGCCGACTCCCATGCCGCCCTGCTGGCGATCGGAAAGCAGCCCCCCGCACTGGTGCTCTCCGATATCGAGATGGAGGGGATCGATGGCTTTGGGCTGCGCCAGCAGTTGATGAAGGATCCCAAGATGAAGGGGGTGCCCTTTATCTTCCTGACCGGGCATCAGGATCAGTGGACCCAGAGTCGGGCAGGGGCTCTGGGGATCGATGATTTTCTGGTCAAACCCATCACCAAGCAGGACCTGTTGCTGGCGGTCTCGCGGGTGCTGCAACGCTCACAACAGCTCAAGTCACAATGGGGCGAGCAGCTGGATCAGCGCATGACCTCGGCGCTGCGCCCGCTATTGCCCACCACCTCGATAGGAGGATACCAGCTGGCCTTGCAAACCCGTGCTGCCACCGTGGGGGGCGGGGACTTTCTGCTGGTCAAGGAGCGGGTGTTGTGGCTCGGGGATGTGATGGGCCACGATGCAGAAGCCAAGTTTTTTGCTCATGCCTATGCCGGTTATCTGCGTGGCTTGCTGACGGCGCACGATCTGGAGCGCGCCCCCGCCCGCTTGCTGACCATCTTGTCCAATGCTGTTCACAGTGATCCGCTCCTCGGGGCTACCCTGCTCACCACCCTCTGCATTGAACTCGGCAACGAGGGGCGGGTGCAGTGGGCCAGCGCGGGTCACCCGGCGCCCTGGCTGGTTGGGCCCGGCACCATCCGTCAGGTCGGCGTGACCGGCCCCTTGCCCGGTTTGCGTCCGGATCCCCATTTCGTGACCAATGAGCGTCAGCTCAAGCCCGGCGAGATCCTGCTGTTCTGGACCGACGGCCTGCTCGATAGCCGTGATGCCGCAGAGCGCCAGCGCTGGGAGTCGCAGCTAAAAGAGATCTGCCTGACTTCGGGGCCCGGTCTTGAGCAACTGGCTCATCGCATCGCCCGCTGGTTTGATGAACGCATCAATGATGCCGCCCTCGATGACATGACCCTCTTGCTGGTCGCCTGTCCCGGCGCCTGATCCTGCCCCTCTTTGCCTGACTGGCCCGCTCTATGCAGCGCCTCATTTCAGGTGGCATGGAGCCACGGGAGGAGGGCCTTATGTTACCCATGCAGCAGATCTGGCTGGCCATCGATGCACGTCAGGTCGGTGGAATAGAAGTTCACATTATCCATCTCGCCAACGATCTGCTGGCCAGGGGATTTCGCCCCACCATAGTGCTGGTGAGCAACCATGGCATGACCCCGTTTACGACCCTGCTCAAACAGCAGGGCTTGCCTTACGAGGTGTGCCACAACAGCCGCGATTTTATGCGCCGTCTGGCCCGCCAGCCTGCTTCTGTGCTGATCCATACCCACGGCTACAAGGCCGGGGTGCTGGGGCGGCTGACAGCCTGGTTCACCGGTAAATCGGTGGTCTCGACTTTTCACAGTGGAGATGACGGGGAGGGGTTGCTGAAGTTTTACAGCTGGCTGGATCGCACTACAGCGCGTTTTGCGAAGTGTATTGCAGTAAGCGAGCCCATCGCTCGCAAATTGCCTGTGCCGAGCACGGTGATCAGCAACTTTGTCCCCATGCCTGCGACGCCGGCTACGGTAACTGGCAACCGGATTGCCTTTGTCGGCCGCCTCTCGCCGGAAAAGGGGCCGGAGGCATTCTGCCAGCTGGCCGCCTTCTGCCCGGACGGGGCGTTTCATCTCTACGGGGATGGCCCCATGAAAAGCGCTTTGTTGCAGCAGTATGGTGATCGCGTCCAGCTTCATGGTTTCCAGAACATGGCCAATGAGTGGCACAACATCGACCTGCTCTGCATCACCTCCCGCTTTGAAGGGTTGCCGCTGGTGGCCCTGGAGGCGATGGCTCACGGCATACCGGTTTGTACCTTTGCGGTGGGGGGGCTGGTCAATCTGATCGACCATAAATCCAATGGCTGGCTGGTGGAGCCCGGCCATGTGCGGGATATGGCGGAGCTGGTCAACTACTGGCTACGCAGCGATGGGGTGGTGCGCAGCAAAATGAGTCAGGCGGCCCGCAACACCATAGCCCGTGGGTACAGCGTCAACAACAGAGTGACCGATATTCTGGCTGTCTACGGCGCCTGAATCCCCAAGGGGAAACCCGCCAAAAACGAGTGGCCGCTGGCTACTCGTTTTTTTATGTGCCGGTGTTAGGGGGAGCAGGGGGCGGATTGCTTCGGTGATCACGTAACGCTCGGGTTTCTGCGGTTGGTCAAGCGGACATCAGGCCTGCGGATGGATGGGGCCAGATGATGGCGATCAGATCGCTGACTTCTCGGTGATCACCATTGATGTGCCACAAGGATGCGCTATAAAAAAGGCCATTGCAGTGGCAATGGCCTGATGGGCGTTGAGATATGGTTGAGGTCGGCGCGGCTGGATTAGCGCCCCTTTTTGCCAACCATGATGGCGATCGTCTTGCCGATGATATGTACATCCTGCACCAGCCAGCGCCAGGGGTGGAGCAGGGCGACCGAGTAGGCCAGATCGAACGCCAGCTTGCTGCGCACATCATCGAGCGACTCGTCGTAACCCTGATTGACCTGTGCCAGACCGGTAATGCCGGGGGCCACTTCATAGGTGCGTTCGATAAAGTACGGCACCGCATCTTCCAGCCGGTTGGCGATCCCGGGCCGCTCCGGGCGGGGTCCGATCAGTGACATCTCCCCCTTGAGCACATTGATAAACTGCGGCAGCTCATCGAGCCGGGTTTTGCGCAGAAAGTCGCCGCTGCGGGTGATCCGGCTGTCCCCCTTGCCACACCAGACCGGCCCGGTGGTCGCCTCGGCGTCGGCGCGCATGGTGCGAAACTTGATCATGAAAAAGAGCTCGGTATGGGTGGCGTGGCTGCGCCCGATCCGCAGCTGACGAAAGAACACCGGGCCCGGGCTATCGAGTCGGATGGCCAGCATGATCAGTGGCCACAGCGGCAGCGTCAGCAGCAGGCCAAGAGTGGCACCGAGCAGATCCATGCTGCGTTTGACCACCAGGGTCAATCTTGGAATGGGGTGTGTCATACGGTTTTCTCCTGTGACATGAAACGTATGGGGGCGCGCAGGCAGTAGCGCAGGGTGCCCATGCCGTTGTACCAGTGTCCGAGTACCAGATAGTGGATCTTGCGAAACAGATTGGGCCAGGGGTGCACAGGGGTCAGCTGGATCAAGATGACCAGCAGATACCCCAGCAGTTGCAGCCCCAGCAGCAGTTGAAATAGCAGGGATTGGGTGGCCAGCGGGATGGCGCAGAGCCAGAGCAGGGTCAGGCAGAGCGGCATCAACACCCGCAGCCCCTTGCCACTGGCAAAGTTGAAGGCAACCCAGCCGAACTTGGGGTGCAGCAGGGGCAGTAACCGCAACAGCTGCTGGGTATTGCCGGCCCCGATCCGCTTGCGCCGTGTCGCCTCCAGCGCGGCATTGGAAACTTCCAGCTCCAGTGCGGCGCAGCGATTGTCATAGACAGCGCGATACCCCTTGGCGATGGCCTGCATCGGCAAGATAAAATCGTCGTTGATGGTATCGGCGGCCAGCGGGGTGAGGCACTCCCGGCGCATCATGTAAAAGGCCCCGTGAGCCCCCAGCATGCCGCCAAGGGCCGACTCGCAGAGCTTGATCTGGCTTTGATAGTGCCAGTAACTCTCCTCGCCCTGTGAGCCCGGTTGCCAGAAGCGGTACGCTTCCCCGACCACCCCTACCTTGGGATCGGCAAAATGGGCGACCGCCAGCAGCAGGCTGTCGATAGGCAGCAGGGCCGAGACATCGGTGAGGGCTACCAGATCGCTGTGCACCCGGGTCATGGCCTCGTTGAGCACGGCGACCTTGCCGCGATTGCGGGGGTGATCAAACAGCCTGATCTGCAACTGCTGCAGGGCGGGATCACCGAGCTGGCTGAGCGCAATGGGGTAGCTGTTGTCGCTGCAGCCGTCGAAATGCACATGCACCCACAGCTTGTCGGCGGGGTAATCGAGGCTGGCGAGGTTTTGCAGCTTGGCCGCGATGGTCGCCGCCTCGTTGTAGACCGGCATCAGCAGGGTGATGGTCGGCAGCGCCTCATCGGCGGCCTCTGCTTTGAATCCCCGGTCCAGGGGGCGGGGCGGATTGGCTACCTTGCGCGCCTGCCGACCACTGAATTTGAGCAGCAGGGGATAGCCGACATGGTGGTAGACCACCAGTACAGCGCACAGCCAGAACACGATCATGATCCATTCCATGGGATGCTCCTCTGGTCATCGGGTCGCTTGATCAGCGGCTGTAGAGCTGCTGATAGGCCTGAGCCATCCGGCTCAAGCTGCCTTGCTGGCACACAAATTCTCGGGTGACGGCACGCAGGCTATGGCACTGCAGCAACCCTTGTGCCAGAAGCTGGGCAAGGCGGTCGGGATCCCGCTCCGACAGGATATGGCCGCTGGCCTGGCAGACCATCTCTCTGGCCGCCCCCACATCGCTCATCACCACCGGCACCCCGCAGGCCTGCGCTTCCAGCACGCAGAGCGGCATCCCCTCCGCCAGCGAGGGGAGGCAGAAGAGATCCAGCCCCTGATAGAAGCGCGGCATGTCTTCGACCAGCCCCAGAAAATGGACCCGATGGGCGATCCCCAGCTGCTGACACTGTTGTTGCAACGCATTTTGCAAACTGCCGACCCCAGCCAACGCAAGATGCACCTCCTCCGGCAGGGTGCGGATCGCCTCCAGCAGCAAGGTGTGACCCTTGACCGACTCAAGGCGGGCGGCGCAGCCAATCAACCTGACCCCTTGCGGCAACCCCATCACCTGACGGGCGAGGGTGGCGGCGCCAGGAGCAAAACGCTGCTCATCAATGCCATTGGGGATCACCGTTGGCGACAGCTGGCCCAGCTTGGCCAGCAGCTGGTTGGCGACCGGTGTGGCATCGGCCACCAGGAGCGGTTTGAAGGCGCGCAGCCCCCACAGGGCCAGCGTGCGCTGATGGGGATCATCGAGATACCAGGCATCGTGCTCGGTGTGTACCAGGGTGGGCACCCGGACCAGCCGACTGGCGAGGCCGCCATAGAGCATGGGCCCCAGATGGTGGGTATGCACCGCGCCCGGCTTGAGCTGGCGCAGCAATCGGGTGAGCCGCCAGAGGGTTGCGAGCGACCAGCCAGCGGGCTTTTCCAGGCAGTGAAGATGGTCTGCGAAGGGATGCAGGGCCGGCCATGCCCTTAGCACATCCGCTGTGCGCCCTTCGAGGGAGATGATATGCACTGGCTGCTCGGCCGGGCTCGCCTGCGTGAGGTTGAGCACCATGGTCTCCAGCCCGCCGGGCTGCAGGTGCTGCACTATTTGAACGATGGCGCTCCCGCGGGGATGGGGTTTGTGCGACGGGGTTGATGACAACATGGTTCGCGCTCCGGCAAGGGAAGGGGTGGCACCCCGGATAGCGGGAGAATGCGAATCTTGTACCACTCTTGCGATCTGCTCACAGAGGCGATCAGCTCCTCTGGTGGCACTGCCTTTGCATCGTGCGGGGGGAGGGCCTTTCTCAGGGAGTGATGCCATGCCTGTCCAGTTCTATTACAACCTCTACATCATTCTCTTTGCCGCCTGGCGCCGTCGCTATCTGCTGGTGATCCCGGTACTGGTGATGCCGCTGGTGGGCGTCACGGTTGGCCTGCTCACCCCCAAGGAGTATGAGAGCCGCACCACCTTTATGGTGCCGCAAGATGCCAACCAGACCCCGACCCTCAAGGATCTGATCACTCAGGAGAGTCTCAAGGATCGCTTTGCGGTGCTCGAAGCCCTGCTGCGCAGCCGTTATGTACTGGACGGGGTGGCGCGGGATCGCGGTCTGGTCAATGACGAGACCCCCCCAGCTCAGCGCGATGCCATCATGGACTGGCTCTCGAGTGCCGTCTCGCTGCGGCTGATTGGCGATGAGGTGATTGAGATAAAGGTCAAAGCGGATTCGGCGGCCAACAGCGCCGGGCTGCTCGAAGCCATTTCGCGGCGCTTTTTCTTCAACCTGCTCAGCAAGGGGCGCCAGTCGGCGGAGTCGTCCGAACGTTTCCTGCAAAGCCAGCTCGACAGCCGCCGCAGCGAACTGCAAGAGGCCGAGCAGCTGCTCGCCGATTTTAAACGGGAGCATGCCAGCGCCTTGCCCCAGCAGCAGAGTACCAACGTCGCCCGTCTCTATGGCTTGCAGGAGCGTTATGCCGAGAGCCTGATCACCTTGCAGCAGGCCAAGGCCCGGGTCGATCAGCTATCGCTGGGGCAGGAGAGCCAGCTGGCCCGCCAGCTGGATGAGAAGCTGCAGCTGATGCGCACCGAGCTGGTGTTGCTGCGGGCCCGCTACAGCGACGAGCACAGCAAGGTGCAGAGTCTGCGCTATCAGATTGATCAGTTGCAGCAGGAGTTTGAACAGCTCAAATCCCAGCCGGATATGGCCCGTGGGCCCGAGTGGCAGTTGGCCCAGACGCAGCTGACGGAGGCGGAGCAAAACGCCGCCGGCCTGAAGAACCAGCTGGATGGGCTGGACAAGGTGGTCGACTCCCAGGGCGATACCGAACGCCAACTCGCCGAGCTGGAGCGGGATCTGGCGGTCAAACGCACCCTCTATCAGGATTTGCTGCTGCGCTATGAGAAGGCCAAGGTGACTGGCGATCTGGGCAACTTCGAGCAGGGGGAGCGGATCAAGGTGATCGACAAACCCTTTGCCCCCAGCAAGCCGAGCAACTACCCGCTCTGGCTGTTTTTGCTGGCGGGCATTGTTGGCGGGTTGGGGCTGGGCTGCGGTCTGGCGCTGGTGGCCGAACTGGCGGATGCCAGCCTGCGCCGCTCCGATCAGCTGGCCGCCCTGGTCAAGGCGCCGGTGCTAAGCCGCATTCCCTACTGCGAGCCGGTGCCGGACTATCCATCCAATAGTGATCATGCGCTGGATGGGCAGGTGTTGCCCTTGTCACCAGAGCCGGGGTGATTGCCGTCAAAGCAGGCTGCCAGCCGGAATCTGGATATTTCTGAAAAGGCCTTGTGATAAGGCCTTTTTTATATCTCACAGATGGCTAACTATTTATTGTTACTTGCCTATAACAGAGGGGTGTTGCTTTATATTACATACTGCAACTTATCTTATTATTTCTTGGCAAGGGTGATAGATGTTGCATTTTCTATTTTAGTTTCTTGACTGTAGTCTTACCTAATGGTAGTGGTAAAGCTAATGCAACTTTTTATTTGCTCATGAACAAACTATGAGCTGATTGGCTCTGAAATCGTTATTTAAGTTATTTATTGATGTTGGTAAGGCACTGTTTTGGTGAGGCTAGATGTAAGGGGTTGCTTACATATTTATAGTTTTTCTAATCAATTCTCTAGGTAAATAAAAATGGGTAAATGGGTAACAACAAATACAGCGTTCACTTCGTTTTTAAGTGACCGCGTTGGATACAAATCTGGATTGGCTCTTTCGAGAGACGAAATGGTCGATCTTTTAGATAAGAGTGATCCTTTGTTGAACATTATTAAAAATGATAATGAAAAACTTGTGCGTATACCGACAGATCAGATTGAAGATTCCTTTCAGATTATCTTGTGCCGACTGGGGGTCATAGAACAACCATTTGTTGGGCATGGTCCCACACTTCTCAAGTTTGAGTTTCTCAATAATCCTGAGCAGCAATTTTTACTTCAACAAGTGCTCCAGCATTTGGGTGAAAACCACTTCGATAGAGGCCACAAATCCATATTTGATAACTTTGACGAGCAACAGTTTTTTATAAAAATAAAAGAAAAATATGGGGTTATGGCATGTTCTATTAGCCAAAGATTGGTAAAATTGATAAAGGATAGTGAGGAAGCTAGTCCTTGGGATTGGCTTAGTGCAAGAGTTATGGAATGGAAATCTCCAATTGAACTAAAAGAGTTGTTTGAAAGTGAGTCTCTCAACGCAATGTATGGACGTTTTCTGGATCAGAGGTATATAAATTATCTGGCAGAGAATCCAGACAAGTTATCTAGTATGAATTGGAGAAAATTTGAGGCTCTAACTGCAGAGTACTTTGAAAGGTCTGGTTACAGAGTAGAGATTGGTGAGGGAAGAAATGATGGGGGCGTTGATATTAGGGTTTGGGGTCAGGTCGATAATAAAAGTCTCGCTCCTGTAACCTTAGTCCAATGTAAGCGTACTAAGTCTAAAATTGATAAAGTTCTTGTTAAATCATTATGGGCTGATGTTGTGGATGAAAATGCAAGTAGTGGGGTGATTGTTACTACATCATATTTTTCTCCGGGAGCAAGCCAGGTTTGCAAGGCCAGAAAATATCCAATTCGCGAAGCCAATAGAGATACAGTAATGAGTTGGCTGAAAGAGCTTAAAAAAACAGGCCGTGGTGTATTTATGGGGGAGTGATTCACCAAAAATACATTAAGAGTAATCGCTAACTCTTGATATTGTTAGCTCCTTGGCTGTAGGTTATAAGTGTAGAGGGATGTGTATGAATATATGGCGTCTGATAGCGCATCACCAAAATGCATTAGAATCAATCGAGCTCATGAAAGATGTAGGTTGTATTGCAATTGGTTGGTCGGATATTGGAGATCTATCGGAGATTAACCCAGGCAATCAAGCAGAAATAACAAATTTAATTAATATGAAATATCCTGAGTTAGGTAATGCCCATTTAGGTGGGCCAAGTCTATGGCATCTTTATAGAAAAATGGAGATAGGTGACTTTGTTATAGTTAATGCTCATAGTCGGCGTAATTGTGTGTTTGAGATATCAGGGGATTACTTTTTTAATATGAATGAACCTATCCTTGGATATATGCATCAACGTTCGGTAATTCTTACTGAAATCGATGCTGAAAAATTGTGGCAAGAATGTGGCGCAAATGTGCAGAAGGGGCAAAACATTCGTTGGACACTAGCAAGTTGTCATTTATCTACTAGTGCTGGGGAAATGATACTTGTTGAGGGTGCACGAGTTTCAGTATCATCAACAGCGATCGAGCGTAACCCAATAGCAAGGCGAAAATGCATCGAGCATTACGGATATACCTGTGCTGCTTGTGGGATTAACATGGAAAGAAAATATGGATTTATCGGTAAAGAATACATACATGTACATCATCGATCAGACTTAGCATTGAAGAATGGGGTTCATACAGTCGATCCGATCGAAGATTTAATTCCATTATGTCCTAACTGTCACGCAATGATTCACAGAGAAGTACCAGCAATGCCGTTAGAAAAACTTAAAAAAGCACTCACAGGAAATTCTTAGTATATGTCTCGAAAGGAATTTCAACGTGTAGCGTTCCTAATTCACAGTAGCCAAAGTGGTTCTTGTGTTGGGAGAGATATGTAGGCACCTTATCGACAATAACTTAGTTGTCAGATAGTGATCACTCAGGTTTTGATCATTTAGGATAGACAGGCCTTAGCCTCGGCAAAAAATCAGGGAGCCATAGCTCCCTAATCGCAACACACGGGGGGATAAATCAGCCGATGGCGGGTGCCAGTTGCCCGTTGGCGGGCTGCAGGCGTCCCTGATTACGGCGCTGATAGCGCCAGGCCAGCAGTAGCGGCATACCGAGCAGCAGCTGGGCGGCCAGCGGGATCTCCTCGATGGGGGCGGCCAGTGCACCTTCCGGAATAATGCCCCCTTCAATTTCGGCAGCCAGTTTGAGCTCCAGCGCATTGCCAAAGTCGGCAAAGGTGGTGGCATTGATCACAAATGCATCCTGACCGCCCGCCACGTTCTCCACATACCACTCTTGCAGTACCCCATCGGCATAGTCCTGACCTATGGTGATGCCGTTGATGGTATCGATGCCTGAGGCGAGCAGTTGATCCCGCACGGTAGAGGTATCCAGCCCGTTGTTCTGGATACCGTCACCCGACACATCCATCACCTGGCGGGCGGCGGTGTAGTTGTTGGTATCAAACTGCTGGGCACCAAAGGCCATGGCCGAACCGGGGGCCGTCATCCCCGCATAGGGGCGTACCAGGGCATCCAGGGTGGCGGCGAAGTTGTTGATGGAGGTCATGTCGTAGAGGTGGAACCAGTCGGTCATCACGCTCTGCTGGGTCGAGCCGCTCCACATCACCATCTGTACCGCAATGGACCCCAGCTTGTCGCCACTGGTGTCGAGGATGGCGCTCTGTACATCCTGGCTGTAAAAGGCGTCCACATAGCCCTGTAATTGCAGATTGAATTCCGATGAACTGACGCTGCCCGACACATCCATCAGCAGTTGCAGTTCGGTATCGACTTCGGTCAAGGCGTATGCGGGGGAGGTTACCAATAACATCCCCAGCAGCCCTGCCAACGGTTTGAGTTTCATTGCCCACTCCTTCTCCTTGGCGCTAGTGCCAGCAGGGGGAATGAATAAAGCGTGCCAGCTTTGTTGCATCCTCTGACTTGGCTTGGTCCGGGTGAGGCTGGGCAGGCATGGAACTTGCGACAGCGGTCAAAAGCGCTGATAACCGGCAGGAGTTGCGATGGAGATCCGTCCCTGGCAGTGGGCACCCAACTGGCTGCTACTTGGTTTGGCCAATCAGTGGGGCATGGTGTGGCTCAATATGGGTCACTTCAACCTGCTGGTGGTGTTGCTGATTGCTATCTGGTGGCAAATTGCATCGCGGGTTGCACCGAGCTGGCGTCCGCATCCACTGGCGCTCGCCCTCTTTATCCTGCTGATCCTGATCCCCAGCGCCAGTTGCAAGGCGCTGGCCTGTCTGCTGTTGGTGGCCTCGCTATGGCGCCGTCATCAGAGTGGCGATGAGCGGGCGGTGTTGCAGATTGTGCTCGCCTTTACCGTGGCGGTGTTGTGGGGGCAGCAGGTGTTTGCCCTGCTCTCCGGCCCTGTGCTGGCCCTCGATGCCTGGGGGGTAGGCCAGTGGTTGCAGCTGCTGGGCTGGGAGACTCGCCTTGATGGCAATCGCATCGAGCGGTTGGGGGGCCATGCGCTGATTGTGCTCAAGGGGTGCTCCTCGTTTTCTCAACTCTATCTGGTGGTGCTCTCCTGGCTGGTCTCCTGCTGCTGGCTGGCACCGGAGCGCCCACTCTACCGGCAGTGGCCCATGTTGCTGCTGGTTTGCCTGCTCTATATCGGGGCCAATCAGCTGCGGCTGGTGCTGATGAGCCTGGATCTGCGCTGGTATGGCTGGCTGCATACCGGCTCGCTGGCCCAGCTCTACCAGTGGGCCATCATGTTGCTGGTGATGACCATCCTCTTTATCCGGGGACACCGTGATGCATCTATCTAGGGGATATCTGTTGCTGTTGCTGGTGGCGCTGCTCAGTGCTGCCGCCATGGGGTGGCGTTATCAGAACCGGGCAGTTAACGAGGGGGCCAAGCCCATGCTGATGGAGCTGGTCCAGTTGGGATGGCGCTTGCGGGTGGCTACGCCGGTATTGGGCGGCACCTATGTCAGCTATCAGCTGGCCCATCCCCGCTGTGACGGCCTGTTGCAGGCCATGCTGGTGGCGCCGGATAGCGAGGCGATGTCAGTGACGCTGGCGGGTGAAGGGATGAGTCAGGGGGTGATGTTTTTAGGCAAGCTGCACCAGAGTCCGCCGCTGCTCTCGTACCGTCTTACCCAGGGTTGGCGCAAATTGTGGGGGCTGACCCCTTATCCCCTCTATCGGGTGGCCTTGCCGACCACCTGCCTCGGCCTTATTGCGCCGCCGCTGGCGTGACAGCCCCCGGTTCACCGTTTGGCAGAATGCGGATCAGCAAGGTATTGGGGGCCAGCATGGGGTCATAGCGGGGCTCCAGCTCAATGGCGCGAGCTCCCAGCAAGCGTGTCAGGGCAGTCAGTCGCACGCTTGCCATTCGCGCACTCTCCAGCATGTCGGTTTGCAACCCGGGGCCGCTTATCAGCGCAATCCGTGCCGGATCCTTGCGTCCCAAAAACTGATGCAACTGCTGCTCCTGATCCGTCGGTAGTTGCGTCTCCGCTTGCTGGTACTGCAGTTGCAACTGGGGCTGTTCGGCCATTTGCTGTTCCCGCAACTGGTTGAGGATTGGCAGGGTCTCATTGACCGGCTCCTGACGGGCGCAACCGGTGAGGATCAGCAGCGGCAGCATCAGGGGCAACAGGCGGCGCAAGGCGGTGCCTTTGGCTGTAGAGCGGGGAGTCTGGTTGGCCATACGCAGTTACTTCAGGAGGATGAGTTGGCACCAGTTTGCAATGTTTTCAATCCCTTGGCCAGTTGTTCAATCTCGCGGCGCCACTGGATCCAGGCGGCAGAGGGCAGTTGCTCTGCCACCTGCCAGCGGGTCGGCAGCTGATCCCGCAGGCGCTCCAGCAGCAGGGCGGCGTCCACCTGATAGCGGGCCTCCTGCTCCAGCCAGGCGAGCCAGCGCAGATCCTCGATGGCTTGCTGCAACAGCAACAGATCGTGGGAGAGGCGGTGCGCCTCGCAGGCTTGCGGGCCGAGCAGCATAAAGTCGCTCTCCCGCCCATCGGTGGGGTCATAGGGCAGGGCGGTGGGCATGCGGCCATGCCATTGTAAATAGCCCTCGGCGCCGCTTTGCCACAGATAGAACCCGGCGGCTCTCGGGGTGCCCAAATTGTAAAACCAGGGGATGACCTTGTGCTGACGCACCCGCGCCACATCGGCCTTGTCGGCGCCAAAGCCTGCGTTGATCAGGGCAATCTCCACCTCTGCCAGCAGACCAACCTGATCCGGGTGATTGAAGTGGCCCGCGCGGATCACCGTCGGATCCCGCCGTTTCATCTCCCGCGCCAGGCTGGTAATGGCAGGCAGGGTGGCAAGGTCCGGCTCATCAAACAGGCTCCATGCCAGTGGGGGCAAGCCGGTGGCGGTCAGCCCCTGTTGCCGCGCCTGCCACTGCTCAAGCTGGCTGGCAGGGTCTCCCCCCCAGCGTTTGAGCGGTGTATAGGCCAGCAGGGGCGGCAAAAAACCGAGCCCGGCCGCCTCTCCCATGATCTCCCGCATCCCCGCCTCATCTTGTGGCAGGGCGGGCGAGAGGCCGCTGATCCCGAGCTTGGCGAGCCGCTCCAGATCGCAGCGACTGGCCTCGGCGATCTGCTCTTTTAACACCTCGGGGTTGGGGCTCAGCCAATTCAGATAAGGGGGCGCTTCGACATAGATGCCGACCGGCTTACTGGCCGCGGGCAGGGTCAGCGGCAGTACCTCGATAGTCAGTGGCAGCTGCACCAGTTGCTGTTGGCTGAGCAGCTGAATATTGCCGAGATAGCGCCCCGCCGGCGCATCGCGTGGGACGGTGATCTGCAGCACCAGACGCCGGGGCACGTCTGCCTGCAGAGTGAGCCCGGCGATCCCCTCGACCAGCTCCTGGTCCGAGGGGGCCAGCAGGGTGCCGCTCGCCTGCGGGCGAACCAGATGCCACTTGCCGTAATAGGGGGTCAGCGCCAGCGGCGATCCTGCCTGCTCGGGGGGCTGGATCACCAGCAAGGGTGCCGGATCGTCGGTGGCGGTGTGGATGGCAAACTCCAGCAGCAGCTGGCTGCCACGGGCGGCCAGCACGGGTTGTGCAGCCTGCTTCAACGCATCGGCCGCAGATAGCGGGGCGATCTGCAGGGTTGGGGCGGCATCCGGAATGGGCGTGAGGCTCAGTTGCTGCGAAGCTGGGGTTGGGGTTGGGGAATAGGGGGCCAGAGTCCATTTTTCCAAAAACAGCTGGCGCTGCTTGGTCAGCACGCTTGTGGTAGCGTCAGCCAAT
>NZ_QAJD01000155.1:55126-73282 GCF_003061465.1 Aeromonas sp. HMWF017 | reverse complement strand
GATCAAGGGGGCGGGCCATCTGCTGCCGGTTACCCGCTTGCTCTCCCTGCTCAGTTTGCTGGCGTTTCTCGGCTTCTATCTCAGTCATAACCTCTGGTGGCTGGTGGGCTTGACCCTGCTGGCGAACTTTATCTATCCGACCCTGATGCCGGTGGGGGAGGCGCTGGCGACCCGCATGGTGGTGCAGGCGCACCTCGATTACGGCAAGGTGCGGCTGTGCGGCTCCTTTGCCTTTATCGTTGCCTCTACTCTGGTGGGGGCGCTGGTGGGCAACTTCGGTAGTGACTGGATTTTGCACACCATGGTGGCGGGGCTGGTGCTGATGCTGCTGCTCAGCTGGCTGCCGCTCTATCCGGCGCCACAGGATAGTCAGGGCGAGCGGGCCAAGGCCTCTTTGTTGGCAACCCTGCGCAGCGCACCGGTGCGCCGTTTCCTGTTGCTGACGGCGTTGCTGCAGGGGAGCCACGCCGCCTATTACGGTTTCAGCGCTATCTACTGGAAGGCGCAAGGGTATAGCGGCACCATCATCGGCTATCTCTGGGCGCTCGGGGTGGTAGCGGAGATCTGCATGTTCGCCGCTGACAAGCGGTTCTTGCAGCGCTTTGGCGCCCAGAGCCTCTTTATCGCCGGTGCCATCGGTTGTGTGGTGCGCTGGGTATTGCTGGGGGCCTCGACCGAGCTGTGGGTACTGGTGCTGGGGCAACTGCTCCACTCGGTGACGTTTGGCATGAGCCATCTGGGGGCGGTGCGCTTCATGACTCGCCAGCTACCAGCCGAGCAGTTGATCCCGACCCAGGCGCTCTATGCGGCCCTTGGCCTCGGTATGACGGTGGCGGCCCTGATGGCACTTTGCGGCGTGCTGTTCGAGCCTCTCGGCGGCGGCATCTTCTTCCTGATGGTGCTGGTGGTGTTGCCGGTGTTCTTCCTGCGGCTGCGACCCTTTGCGCCGTCTGCGCAGGAGAGTGCTCCGGCCTGATACAGCTCTGTCTGAATCATCACCTGGAAAAAGGGAGAGCCACGGCTCTCCCTTTTTTGTTGCTGTGGTTTGCGGCGTTACTGCTGCTCGCCAAGATAGTGGCGGCTGAGTCGGCGCCAGGTATCCGAGCCGATGGTGCCTGCAATCAGCTCATTGGATGCGGCATCAAAGCGGCCATCCGGCAGCCAGCCCAATTGGGGCAATAGTTGCGCCAGCATCACGTCATTGTGTTGCAGCTCCCGCTCCAGCACTTCCCAGAAGGCGCTCCCTTTGACGTAAAAGAGCGGGTAGTAGGAGCGATCGCCCGCCATCACCTCGCGGGCCGCCCGATAGAGGCCGCTCTCGCTATGGGGCAGCTGTTTGCCCCGCTCGGCCAGCTCGTTGACTGCCGTGACCTGATGCAGCCGGAAGCGGCGCAGTGCCTTGATGGCGAGGTACTCGGCGAGGCTCTCGTTGACCCAGGTGGGTTGCGGCTCGGAGCGGCGAGCGCTGAGGATGTGTACCGCCTCGTGGGCCGAAGTGCGTAGCAAGCGCAAGGGGGCCTGTGGCGTCGGTTTGCCATTCATGGTGGGGTAGTTGGCGACAAACACCTGATCTCCGGCGGCGCCGCCGAGGGAGCGGGTCGCCACATCCCGCCCCAGCCACACCAGTTGCCACGGGTGAGTGGGTGGAGCCACATCGAGCTGGAAGGCCAGATAGTCGATGATCTCATTCAGTTGCTGCTGCAAGGCCGGCAGATCGAGCTGATTGGCGGTCTCGTCATGGCTCAGCACCAGCCGCGGCTCCGGCTTGGTGACGGGCACAGTTTGCAGACCAAACGGCAGGATCAGCGGCGGCTGGTTGACATCTGGCAGCGATTGGCAACTGCCATCCGGCAGACAGACCTCCCCTCGGCGGCTCCCAAGCTGGCGCACCAGATTGCCCCATTCGGTCAATAGCCACTGGTTGGGGGCAAACAACAGCGACTGTTGGGCCGAGGCATCAGCACCCACAGTCGGAGCCGTTGTGAGCGTGATCTGCCAGCCGATCTCTTTGCAAGAGAAGGGCTGGTTGAGGGCAACCGGCTGGTTGTCTGCAAGGCAGACCAGCGCGGGTGAAACCGGCGCGGTACTGCCAGGCAACTGGCGGGCGGGGAGTAGGGTAAAAGGGGGCTTGCCATGCATGGTGAGGCGCACTTGCAGCACATTGGCGCTGGCGCCCTGCTCGATAAGGTAGCGGGGGCCGCTCGCGCCATCGGCGGCGCAGGCCCACAGCGGCAGCAGCCACAGGGCAAACAGGGTGATATGACGACTCATAAGGGGGTTAGCGCTCCTGCTCGTAGCCCAGCAGATCGCCGGGCTGACATTTAAGTTCACGGCAGATGGCCTCCAGGGTGGAGAAGCGCACCGCCTTGGCGTGGCCATTCTTGAGGATCGAGAGGTTGGCCTCGGTGATGTCGATGCGCTGGGCCAGCTCGCGGGCGGTCATCTTGCGCTCGGCCAGCAGGGCATCGAGCTGGATGATGATAGGCATAGGATCCTCACACCGTCAGTTGCTGTTCGTCGGCCAGCAGTTTGGCCTCGCGCATGACCAGTGCCAGCGCCAGTACGATCAGTCCCGCCAGCAGTAGCCGGAAATCGGATGAGCTGATGGAGACGGAGCCATGTATCTCGGGTCCGCTCATGGTGAGGACGGTATCGAGCAAGGGGGTCTGGATCAGCTCGACGAGGAAGGAGACGCAGAGCAGCACTCCGATCTGCCGGTAGCGGCGGATCTGCTCGAAGGTGAACAGCAGGCCGTGGCGGTAGCCGCGAAACAGTTGGCGCAGTTGCCACAGCATCAGCATGAAGACCAGATCTGGCAACAACTGCACCAGGGTGCCGAGCAGTCGGTTGGCGGTACGCAGCGGATAGTCGGCAATGGTAAGAGGCGGCTCTGGGAAGAGGTCGAGGGACGGCGTTTCACCATTGGCCAGCGGCACGCCATTGAGAATGTGCGAGCCGCTGCTGTGGATGATCTGGTTGAGCTCCTCTTGCAGCAGGTCATTGCCGCCAAACAGGTGGGACCAGGTCTCCATCAGGGTAATGGTGGGGGTGGCGAGCAGGGCAAACAGCAGCAGCCACTCGATCAGCACGCTCAGGCGTTCGAGTTTGGTCGTTCTCATCATGAACCTCATGGTGGGGGGGCCATCTCGCTGGCGAAATGGCTTGGAGTTTATTGTTTATCAATATGTATATGGGCGAATGTTTATCGTTTTACGATATTCAGTCAAGGCAAAACTTATTGAAAAACGATAATTTCAATCTGTCCGAAGGGGATGACTTTTGGCTGCTGCCTCTCTAGACTGGCGAGGTTGTATACAAAAACTCAACATGGACAAGGGGTTATCGATGAACCAGGGATGGCTGCTGATCGGATTGTCGCTCATCTATCTGGGGCTGCTGTTTCTGATCGCCTTCGTGGCAGACAAGTACAAACGGCACCGTCTCAAGGGGCAACCGCTGCTCTACAGCCTGTCGCTGGCTGTCTACTGCACCTCCTGGACCTTCTTCGGCACCGTGGGGCAGGCGAGTGAATCCCCCTGGTCGCCGGTGCCCATCTACCTTGGCCCCATGCTGGTCTTTCTATTTGGCTGGCGGCTGCTGGCCCGCCTTATTCTGGTGGCGAAGCGCGAGCACATCACCTCCATCGCCGACTTTATCGCCGCCCGTTACGGTAAATCCCAGCGGCTCGCCATGGTGATCGCCCTCATCGCCATCATGGGGATCCTCCCCTATCTGGTGTTGCAGCTCAAAGCCATCGTCACCGGGCTGGATCTGCTGATGGTCAACAGCGGCGGCATCAGCCCGACCAGCAATACCAGCGAGTTGGCGCTCGGGGTTACTCTGCTGCTGGCGCTGTTCAGCATCCTGTTCGGTACCCGCCATCTCGATGCCACCGAGCACCACAGGGGGATGGTGGTGGCCATCGCTTTCGAATCGGTGGTCAAATTGCTGGCCTTTATCGCGGTGGGGGGGTTTGCCCTCTGGCTGATCCTGAGCAAACCGGGCGAGGCTCACGAGCAGGTGACCCGCGACTTTTTTGCACAGGTGGTGGCGGTGAGCCCCGGCAACCTGCTGGAGCTTGCCATCTATACGGTGCTGGCGATGTGCGCCGTCATCTGCCTGCCGCGCCAGTTTCATGTGACTGTGGTGGAGAACAATCAGGGGCAGGATCTGCACTGGGCGCGCTGGATCTTCCCGCTCTACCTGTTCGTGATGGGGCTCTTTATCTGGCCGCTGGCGCTGGCGGGCAAACAGTGGGTGGGGGCTGACATGGCCTCCGACACCTATGTGATCAGCCTGCCGATGGCCCTCGGTTTCGATGGCATGGCGATGCTGGCGTTTCTCGGCGGCACCTCGGCTGCCACCGGCATGGTGATCGTCTGTACCATAGCGCTGGCGATCATGGTGAGCAACGATCTGGTGCTGCCGGTGCTGCTGCGCCGCTTCTGGCGGCAGGGACGCGACGAGCGGCTGGTGCGGCTGCTGTTGCAGGTGCGCCGTGGCGCCATCCTGCTGATCCTGCTGGCGGCCTGGGGGCTCTACCTGTGGCTCGGCGATCTCACCAGCTTGTCGCGCATCGGCTATCTCTCCTTTGGCGCGGTGGCACAGTTTGCGCCAGCCCTGCTGCTCGGCCTCTACTGGCGCCACGGCAATCGCAAGGGGGTCTATCTTGGGTTGAGCCTCGGAGTGAGCCTCTGGTTCGTCACCCTGCTGGTGGAGAGTGGCTTGCTGGCGGACTCGCCCTTGGCCGAGCTGCTGGCGCCGCCGGACTGGCCCGCGTTTCGCGAGCTGAGTCTCGGGGCCTGGTGCATCTTCCTGAGCCTGCTCTTCAACCTGCTCGGCTATATGGCTGGTTCCTTGCTATCGCGCCCTGCGGTGAGCGAGCGGCTGCAGGCGGCCAACTTTGTCGGCAAGCCGAGCCGCGATACCGCCGCCCTCTATCAGGCGCGGGTCTCGGTCAAGGAGCTGGAGATGCTGGCGGCCCGCTTTGTCGGCTCAAGCCGGGTCAAGCGCGCCTTTGGTCGCTTCGCCGGAGAGCGGGGCGGCACCCTTGCGCCACAGATGCAGGCTTCGGCCGAGCTTATCGCCCACACCGAGCGGCTGCTGGCGGGGGTGTTTGGTACCTCGTCGGCACGGCTGGTGCTTGCCTCTGCCCTGCAGGGGCGCAACATGCAGCTTGAGGAGATCGCCACCATAGTCGATGAGGCCTCCGACGTGTTTCGCTTCAACCGCGGCCTGCTGCAGGGGGCGATCGAGCATATCGGGCAGGGGATCTCGGTGGTGGACAGGGAGCTTCGGCTGGTGGCCTGGAACCGCCGCTACATCGAGCTGTTCCACTATCCGCCGGGGCTTATTCAGGCTGGGCGTCCCATCGAGGAGATCATCCGCTACAACGCCCAGCAGGGACTCTGTGGCCCCGGTGATATCGAGGATCACGTGGCGCGGCGGGTCGCCTTTATGAAGCGGGGCAGCGCCCATATCTCGGCGCGGGAGCGCCCGGATGGGCGGGTGATCGAGATGCAGGGCAACCCCATGCCCGCCGGCGGTTTTGTCATGACCTTTACCGACATCACGCCGTTTCGCGATGCGGAGCGGGTGCTGCGCGAAGCGAACGAACATCTGGAGGCTCGGGTGGCCGAGCGCACCCGTGAGCTCTCCGAACTCAACCGCCAACTATTGCTGGTGAACCAGCAGGTGGAGCGGGCCAATCAATCCAAGAGCCGTTTTCTGGCGGCGGTCAGCCACGATCTGACCCAACCCCTTAATGCCGCCAAGCTGTTTACCTCCTCCCTGCTGGAGATGTTGCCCGATGCTGGCGAGCAGGCCCGCATCGCCCGCCATATCGACGATGCGCTGGGGGCGACCGAGGATCTCATCACCGATCTGCTCGATATCTCGCGGCTCGAAGCGGGCAAGTTCAAGGCCAAGAAGCTCGACTTTGCCCTGCGCGATCTGCTCGACAACCTCAAGGCGGAGTTTGGCGTGCTGGCGCAGGCGGGGGGGATCCACTTTTCGGTGGTGGAGAGCAAGCACGCGGTGCACAGCGATGTGCGGTTGCTGCGCCGGGTGCTGCAGAACTTCCTCACCAATGCGTTTCGCTACAACCCGGGCGGCCGGGTGCTGCTTGGTTGCCGCCGGATGGGGGATAAGATCCGCATCGAGGTATGGGACAACGGCCCCGGCATCCCGCAGGACAAGCAGGAGGCGATCTTCGACGAGTTCTCCCGTCTCGATCACTCCCGTACCGCCAAGGAGCAGGGGCTGGGTCTGGGGCTTGCCATCGCCCGTGGCATCTCGCAGGTGCTCGGTCATCAGCTCACATTGCAGAGCTGGCCGGGCAAGGGATCGGTCTTTGCGGTGACCCTCAATCTGGCGACCCGGCCGGTTACGGCCCATCAGCTGGCGGCGCCGGTGGTGCGTGACAGCCAGCTGGAAGGTGTAGCCGTGCTCTGCATCGACAACGAGCGGGACATTCTGACCGCCATGAGCACCCTGCTTGGCCGTTGGGGCTGCGAGGTGCGCTGCGCCGTCGATCTGGCCGAAGCCGAGGTGCTGGTGACAGACGGGTTTGTGCCGCGTCTGGTGCTCTCTGACTACCACCTCGACGACGGCAAGACCGGGTTGGAGGCGCTCGCTGCCCTGCAACGGGTGTGTGGCGACGAGCTGGGGGGCATCATCATCAGTGCCGATCGCAAGAGCGAGTTGCAGGCGCAGATCCGCGAGCGGGGGTATGGCTACATCAGCAAACCGGTCAAACCGCTCAAATTGCGGGCCCTGATGAACAGCCTGCTGCTGCGCTAGCCGCATCCGGAGCGGCAAGCCGTGAACCGGCTCACAAAACCGCGCAATGATCCTCTGGCCCGTGGTCATGGATGAATGCCGAAAACAGAGATTTATTGGCGAAGATCTCTTCATCTTCCAGCGCAATCGCCGCCAGTTACAGTATTGGCTTGCCACTGTCGTTCAACGCCGACAGTGGCAGACTGGATTGGCTCACTCTATAGTCGGGATGCGATTTTTTGCATCGCAAATGAAGTAACCGAAGGGCAAACCGATCGCGAGATCGGGACGCAAAGCTTCCGGTCCAGGGATGAGCCGTACTTGAGATAGCGGGGCCACCACAGGTTGTTGTGCACCTTTGCCAAGAGGCCGCACTGCCGTCTGCGTTACCTGTCAGGGCGTAGCCCTTTTCGTTGCCAACATAACGAAATAGGGAAATATAAAAATGCTAAGTCCAAAGCCTACCATGCTGGCCCTTGCGGTCGGTCTGTGCTGCGCCTCGTCTGTTTATGCTGCGGCGCCCGGCAAGCCGACCATCGGATGGGGCCCCACCAAGTTTTCCATCGTTGAAGTCGATCAGGCGGCCACTGCCTACAACAATCTGGTCAGGGTAAAGGATGCCGCCGATGTGGAGGTGAACTGGAACCTCTGGAGCGGCGATCTGGGCCAGAGTGCCAAGGTACTGCTCAATGGTCAGGAGGTGTGGTCCGGCCCCTCGGCCGCATCGGGCAGCGCCAAATTCAAGGTGAAGAAAGGGGGGCGCTACCAGATGCAGGTGGCGCTGTGCAACGCCGATGGCTGTACCCTCTCTGATGCCAAGGAGATCGTGGTCGCCGATACCGACGGCAGCCATCTGGCACCACTCAAGGCGCCACTGCAGGAGAACAACAAGCCTTACGCCAACAAGTCGGGCAAGGTGGTGGGGACTTACTATGTGGAGTGGGGGGTCTATGGCCGCAAGTTTACGGTGGACAAGATCCCGGCCCAGAACCTGACCCATATCCTCTATGGTTTCACCCCCATCTGCGGCGGGGATGGCCTCAACGACAGCCTCAAGGAGATCGAAGGGAGCTTCCAGGCGCTGCAGCGGGCGTGTGCCGGCCGGGCGGACTTCAAGGTGGCGATGCACGATCCCTGGGCCGCCATCCAGATGCCGCAAGGCAGCCTCACCGCCCATGACGAGCCCTACAAGGGCAACTTTGGCGCCCTGATGGCGCTCAAGCAGGCCTATCCGAACCTCAAGATCCTCCCCTCGGTCGGCGGCTGGACCCTCTCCGACCCCTTCTATTTCCTCGGTGATAAAACCAAGCGCGATGTGTTTGTCGGCTCGGTGAAAGAGTTCCTGCAGACCTGGAAGTTCTTCGACGGTGTGGATATCGACTGGGAGTACCCGGGCGGACAGGGTGCCAACCCGAAACTGGGTAGCCCGAGTGATGGTGCCACCTATGTGGCCCTGATGAAGGAGCTGCGGGCCATGCTCGACGAGCTGGAGGCCGAGACTGGTCGCCAGTATGAGCTCACTTCCGCCATTGGAGCGGGGGGCGACAAGATCCAGGATGTGGACTACAAGGCGGCCCAGCCCTATATGGACCACATCTTCATGATGACCTACGACTACAACGGCGCATGGAGCAATACCGAGCTGGGCCACCAGACCAACCTCTATGCAGCGAGCTGGGACCCCGCAACCAAGTACACCACCGACAAGGCGGTGAATCAGCTGCTGGCGCAGGGGGTTGAACCGGGCAAGCTGGTGGTCGGGGCCGCCATGTATGGCCGTGGCTGGACCGGGGTGAGCGGTTATCAGGGCAACAACCCCTTCACCGGCAAGGCGACCGGCAAGGTGAAAGGCACCTGGGAGGACGGGGTGGTGGATTACCGCGACATCGTCAACAATCGGATGGGGGCTGGCTGGGAGAAGAGCTATGACGAGGTGGCCGAGGCGCCCTATCTGTTCAAGGCGGCGACCGGCGACCTCATCACCTATGACAACGAGCGCTCGGTCAAGGCCAAGGGGCAGTATGTGCTGGCCAACAAGCTCGGTGGCCTCTTCTCCTGGGAGATCGACGCCGACAACGGCGACATCCTCAATGCCATGCACGAGGGGTTGGGCCACGGCGAGGGGACGACTCCACCAGCCAACAAGCCGCCGCTGGCCAACGCGGGCAGTGACCTCAAGGTGACCGGCCCTACCGAGGTGACGCTGGATGGTTCGGCCTCACACGATCCGGAAAACAGCGCGCTCAGCTACAGCTGGAAGCAGATCTCCGGCCCGCAGGCTGCCCTGCTTGATGCCACTCAGGCCAAGGCCCGTGTTGTACTCGATGCCGTGTCCGCCGACATCAATCTGGTGTTCGAGCTGACGGTGACCGATGACCAGCAGTTGAGTGCCAAGGATCAGGTTGTTGTCACCAACAAGGCGCCGCAGGCCAATCTGGCGCCTGTGGTGAGTGTACCTGCCACGGCCTCTGTGGAGGCGGGCAAGCAGGTGACCATCAAGGCGACCGCCTCTGATCCGAACGGTGATCCCCTGACCTATCAGTGGAGCGTGCCGGCAGGCATCACCGCAACGGGCCAGAACAGCGCCACTCTGGTAGTCACCGCCCCGAGCGTCACCAGCGACACCGGCTATGACCTCAGCGTCACCGTCTCCGACGGCGGGCTGGATGCCAGCGCGGCAACCCGTCTGACGGTCAAACCGGCCAGCAGCGGCGGTGGTTGCACGGCGACCGATCCGGATGCGGCCAACTGGCCAGTCTGGAAAGCGGCCAGCACCTATAACAGCGGCGACAAGGTGAGCCACAACCAGCTGGTGTGGCAGGCCAAGTACTGGACCCAGGGCAACGAGCCGAGCCGCACCGCGGATCAGTGGTTGCTGGTGAGCAAGGTGCAACTGGGTTGGGATGCCAATGTGGCCTACAACGGTGGCGAGCTCACCACCCATAACGGCCGTCAGTGGAAGGCGCAGTACTGGACCAAGGGTAATGAGCCCGGCAAACACGACGTCTGGCAGGATGTGGGGGCCGCCAGCTGTAAATAAGCATTGAATGGTGGCGGGGCATGCCGGTCATGCCCCATTTTTTCCCCCGCTTAGCCAAATCTTGGCGGGCCTGCCAACCGGTTTCCCCCAGCTTCTCTCGTGTCCCTGCAAAGTGCTCACTCCTGCCTAGTGATTAATGTTCTCCCCGATAGCTGGCATCTGTGCCGCACGCTGCTCTTTGTGGTAGCGCTTGTGTTGGTACATGTCGGCATCGGCTCTGGCAAACGCAGCGGCAAAGTCGCCGCGATAGGGGGCCATCCCCATGCTGCACGAGATAGTGGGGGAGGCGCTGGCCAGCATGGTCGTCAGCCCAGCCATCGCCTGTTGCAGCTCGGTCGGTGTCATAGTAGTGAGCAGCACAAACTCATCCCCGCCGAAGCGGGCGGCAATCACCCCCTGACCGAAGTGCTGGCGTATGCCATCTGCGAGAAGGCGCAGGGCCTGATCACCGGCCAAATGGCCACTGCTGTCATTGAGCTGCTTGAGATTATCCATGTCGATCAGCAGCAGGGTGCCTTCCGGCTGCCCCTGCAGAGCGAGTTCGAATTGCTGTCGATTGGCGAGCCCGGTCAGCTGGTCGGTATTGGCCAGCTGATAGATGCGGCGGGACTGCTGATAGATGGTGATGGCGTGGCGAATATCCCGCGCCAGGATCGCCATCAGGTGGCTGTCGTAGCGGGTAAAGGCATTACGTTTGCTGCTGTCCATATTGATCATGCCGTAGAGCTGACCATCGATATGGATCGGGGTCGCCAGCGTGGCCTGGATGGGCAGGTCGGTGCAGTTGACCAGCAGCTCTCTGTCCTGTTCGGACAGGGGCATGGTGGCATTTATCTTCGACAGGTCGTTGATCAGCAGTGTTTTGTTGCAGCGCCCCTGAGTCAGCTTGTACTGAAAGGTGTGCTCCAGCGGCAGATTGATCCGCCGCAGTTTCACCAGATCCATGCCGATGGCCGCTTCATACCTCAACATGCCTGTGCCCGGCAGCAGCTTGATCAGGCAGCCCATCTCGGCCCCCGGGATCAACATCACTGCTCGTCTGAGCAGATCCTCCAGAAAGGCCTCTTCGGTCTGGTATTGCGCCGAGTTGCGGGCCAGTTCGGCGGTGGTTTCGTTGATCTTGAGCGCCTCACTCAGATGCTGCCACTGGCGGTGCAGATGGTAGCGGTAGTGGCGATAGAGCCAGAAGGTGCAGACAAGGTAGCTCTGGACTAGCAAGGTGCTGGCAAGCGGCGCCCTTTGCCAGCCATTGAGGCTGTTGATAAGCCAGATCATCCCGGCCAGTGGCAAGGCATAAATCGTCAAACGAACAAATTTGTCGTATCTGGATAACCGGGTGCGTGAGGGCAATTCGCTGGGCATGAAGACACCTGCTGGCCATGCAAAGCGGCGATTATAAATTCATTAGTTGCGATACAGATGGGTCTTTTGTCGCATATTGTTCTTACTCATTGATTTTTCTCAATTTGGTGTGATGCAGATCAAAAAAATGGTGTGAGGTATCTGGTTGGAGGTGATGAGATTATGTCTGCATATCCGGCTGTTTTTTAAACATTAATTTCTTGAAAGTGGGTAATTGTCGGGGTTGGTAACTGGTGAGCTGGCAATGGTCCGATTTGCTTACTTATCAGAATTACCCTACAGTCAATCGGCGATTATTTATCGCCAGAAATAACGTTGTGACAAGGGCAAACCGATTGAAAAGTCGGGACGCAAAGCTTCCGGTCTAAGGGTCAAGACGACCTAGGATAGCGGGGCCACCACAGTAGAATGCAGGCTGCCTTTGCCAAGGGGTGGCCGTTTTTGTGTCACCTGTCGTGTTGCGTTGCCCTTTCGTTTTTCCAATAACGAAAAGGAAAGCAATATGCTAAGTCCAAAACCCGCACTGCTGGCCATGATGGTCGGCACCCTGCTCGCCTCCTCCGCCGCTTATGCGGCAGCTCCCGGCAAACCCGCCATCGGTTGGGGCCCCACCAAGTTTGCCATCGTCGAAGTCAGCCAGTCCGCGACCGCTTATAACGAGCTGGTCAAGGTGAAGGATGGCGCCGATGTGACCGTCACCTGGAATCTCTGGAACGGCGATATCGGCCAGAGTGCCAAGGTGCTGCTGGATGGCAAGGAAGTCTGGTCCGGTCCCTCTTCCGCCGCGGGTACCGCCACCTTCAAGGTGCACAAGGGGGGCCGCTATCAGATGCAGGTCGCGCTGTGCAACGGCGATGGCTGTACCCTGTCTGATGCCAAGGAGATCGTGGTCGCCGATACCGACGGCAGCCACCTCGCACCGCTCAAGCCTGCCCTGCAGGAGCACAACAAGCCTTACGTCAACAAGTCCGGCAAGGTGGTCGGCACCTACTATGTGGAGTGGGGGGTCTATGATCGCAACTTCACCGTGGACAAGCTGCCAGCCCAGAACCTGACCCATATCCTCTATGGCTTCACCCCGATCTGTGGCGGTGATGGCCTCAACGACAGCCTCAAAGAGATTGCCGGCAGCTTCCAGGCGCTGCAACGTGCTTGTGCCGGGCGCAAGGATTTCCAGGTCGCCATTCACGATCCCTGGGCCGCGCTGCAAAAAGGGCAGGGGTCACTGGTCGCCTGGGATGAGCCCTACAAGGGCAACTTCGGCAATCTGATGGCCCTCAAGCAGGCCTATCCGGACCTGAAGATCCTCCCCTCAGTCGGTGGCTGGACCCTCTCCGACCCCTTCTTCTTCATGCATGACAAGGCCAAGCGTGACGTGTTCGTCGCCTCGGTCAAGGAGTTCCTGCAGACCTGGAAGTTCTTCGACGGTGTCGATATCGACTATGAGTTCCCGGGCGGCGACGGTGCCAACCCCAATCTGGGGGACAAGACCAAAGATGGGGAAACCTATGTGCTGATCATGAAGGATCTGCGCGCCATGCTCGACGAGCTGGAGGCCGAGACCGGTCGCACCTATCAGCTCACCTCCGCCATCGGTGCCGGTTACGACAAGATTGAGGATGTGGATTACAAGGCTGCCCAGCAGTACATGGATCACATCTTCGTGATGAGCTACGACTACAACGGTGCCTGGAGCAATACCTCCCTGGGTCATCAGGCCAACCTCTATCAGGCTACCAACGGCTCGGCCAACAAGCGCTACAACACTGATGCCGCGGTACAGCAACTGCTGGCGCAGGGGGTCGATTCCGAGAAGCTGGTGATCGGTGCCGCCGCCTACGGTCGCGGCTGGAAAGGGGTGAGCGGCTATCAGGGCAATGATCCCTTCACCGGCACCGCCACTGGCAAGATCAAGGGCACCTGGGAAGATGGCGTGCTGGACTATCGCCACATCGTCAACAGCCATATGGGCGCAGGCTGGGAGTACAACTACGACGAGACCGCCGAAGCGGCCACCCTGTTCAAGCCCTCCACCGGTGAGCTGATCACCTATGACGATGAGCGCTCGGTCAAGGCGAAAGGCCAATATGTGCTGGCCAACAAGCTGGGCGGGCTCTTCTCCTGGGAGATCGATGCCGACAACGGCGACATCCTTAACGCCATGCACGAAGGACTCGGTCACGGTGAAGGGGTCACTCCGCCAGCCAACAAGCCGCCGGTCGCCAATGCGGGCAGCGATGTGGCGGTGACCGGCCCGACCGAGGTGACGCTGAACGGCTCCGCCTCCCACGACCCGGAAAATGGCACCCTCACCTATAGCTGGAAGCAGGTCTCCGGCCCGCAGGCCGCTCTGCTTGATACCACTCAGGCCAAGGCCCGGGTTGTACTCGATGCCGTGTCCGCCGACATCAATCTGGTGTTCGAGCTGACGGTGACCGATGACCATCAACTGACGGCCAGGGATCAGGTGGTGGTGACCAACAAGGCGCCGCAGCCCAACCTGCCTCCGGTGGTGACTTTGCCTGCCAGCGTCAAGGTGGAAGAGGGCAAGCAAGTGACCATCACCGCCAAGGCATCCGACCCCAACGACGACGAGCTGATCTACCAGTGGCAAGTGCCTGCCGGTATCACGGCGACCGGCCAGAACAGCGCCACCCTAGTGGTCACCGGCCCGGCGGTGGATACCGAAACCGGTTATGACCTCTCTGTGACCGTCTCCGATGGCGCACTCGATGCCAACGCGGCCACCCGTCTCACTGTCACGCCAGTCAACGAAGGCGGTGAGGGGGGCTCTTGCAACACCACAGATCCGGAAGCTGCGAATGTTCCCGCATGGCAGGCCAGCAAGGTCTACAACGGCGGTGACAAGGTGAGCCACAACCAGCTGGTATGGCAGGCCAAGTACTGGACTCAGGGTAATGAGCCGAGCCGCGCCGCCGATCAGTGGGCGCTGGTGAGTCAGGTTGATCTGGGTTGGAACGCAGCCGTTGCCTACAACGGCGGGGATCTCACCAACCACAACGGCCGTCAGTGGAAGGCCAAGTGGTGGACTCAAGGCAATGAGCCGGGCAAGCACGATGTCTGGCTGGATATCGGGGCAGCAAGCTGTAACTGAGGCCTCCTCACCGATGACGGGGCATGGCGACATGCCCCTCATTCCCGGTAGCAATATGAACGAGAACCCGACAATGACCACAAATGTGACCCGAATCGCTGCCCTCATCATGGCAACCCTGGCGGCTGGCACCCTGTCTGCCACCACCTCGCCCCTGATATTCAATGAGACGACACCGCAAAGCGATCTGGCGGGTAGCCTGGCTGCCAGCGTGCAGTTTGCCCAGAGCCAGATCCTGCCTTCCCCTCCCAAAGAGGGGGATCGCCAACCCATCCTGACCAGCCTGCGCAAGAGCCTGCTGCTGGTGCAACCGCTCCAGGCCGACGGGGTGACCCCCATGACAGTGGAGGCCCGTGACGGCAGCGGCAAGCTGCTTGGCACCCTGACCTTGTCGCCGCCATCGGCGCTGCCCGAGACGGTCTACCATCTCGCGGGGGTTCCCGAAGGCGGAGTGAGCTTCGTCCCGGAGAGCGGCAGCACTGCCGTCATCAGCAGCAGTGCTGATTTGGCCAAACTGAGCGACAAGAGCGGCGCCTTCCTCAAGGATCGGCTGACTGGTCGTGCGCTGGTGGAGATCCAGACCGCCGACGGCCGCTGGGTTCGGGATATCTACCTGCCCGTGAGCCCGGAGCTGGAGGGCAAGATGGTGCGGATCCGCTCCAGCGCCGGTTATAACTCGACGGCCTTTTATGGTGAGCGACAGGTGACCGTCTCCCGTGGCCAGACCCTGCAGTTCAAGTTTGCCAATGGGCAGTGGTTCCGCGAGGGGGAGCTGGAGAACAACCGCATCACCTATGCAGCGGATACCTGGAGCGGCGAGCTGCCCGCCGGGTGGATCCAGCCCGGACTGAACCTCTCCGTTCGTCAGGGCAATCTCAGTGGTGAACTGCGTGATATCAAGGTCGGCGCCCCCGGCGAGCTGCTGCTGCACACCATCGACATCGGCATGCTCACCACGCCACGGGATCGCTTTGCCTTTGCCAATGACAAGGAGGCCCATCGCGAATACTTCCAGACCATTCCGGCCAGCCGGTTGATCGTCAGTCAGTATGCACCGCTCTCCCTGCCTGAGGTGATGCTGCCCAACGGCACCTTGCTGACCGATTTTGACCCGAGCGAGGGGGGGTGGCATGGCGGCACCATGCGTCAGCGCATCGGCAAGGAGCTTATCTCCCACGGTATCGACAATGCCAACTACGGCATCAACAGCAGTGCCGGTGAAGGGGAGGGAAGCCATCCCTTTGTGGTGGCCCAGCTGACGGCGCACAACAGCCGCGGCAAGTATGCCAATGGGGTTCAGGTGCACGGTGGTTCCGGCGGCGGTGGCATCGTCACGCTGGATGATTCGCTGGGCAACGAGTTCAGCCACGAAGTAGGCCATAACTTCGGCCTTGGCCACTATGTGGATGGCTTCCGTGGCTCGGTTCATCGCAGTGCCGATCAGCTCAACTCCAGCTGGGGCTGGGACAGTGACAAACACCGTTTCATCCCCAACTTCTCGCCGACCCGCACCAATGAGGATGCCTGTCTGGATGGCCAGTGCCAGCCACCGTTCGATGGCCGCAAGTTTGGCTACGATGCGATGGCGGGTGGCAGCCCTCTCTCCGGCGCCAACCGTTTCACCCTATATACCCCCAATTCCGCCGCCATCATCCAGCGCTTCCTGGAGAGCAAGGCGGTGTTCGATGCCAACTCGGCCACCGGCTTTAGCAAGTGGAACAGTGCGACGGCCAGGATGGAGCCCTATCAGCACACAATCGAGGGGATCGAGAAGGTCGATGCACCCATGGATGCCCTGAGCGAGGCCGGACTGAGTGCCCTGCTGGCGGATTACGGCTTGGTCAGGGTCGCCATGTGGGACGGTCGCTGGACCCGTGATATCCGGGTGCCGGTTGCCTCTGCGGACAACCGGGGGCGCAGTCTGACCATCGATCACGGGGCCGGTTACAACAGTCGCCTCTTTATCAACGGCAAGGAAATTGTGGTGAACCGGGGCTTCAAGAAGAGCTTCACCTCGGATGGCCAGAGCTGGGTGGAGGTCTCCCCCATCGATACCAAGGTTGCGCGCAAGCCCGAGCAGTTCGGCGTGCCGGTGACCACTCTGGTGGGCTATTACGATCCGCAAGGAGCCCTGCGCAGTTACATCTATCCGGCACTGCACGGCGCCTATGGCTTCACCTACCCGGATGACAGCAGCACCCTGTCCGGCAATGACTGTCAGTTGCAGGTGGAGACCCGCGATGGTCTGCAGCGCTTCAGGCTGGCCAATCACAGAGCAGCCAGCAGCGTCATGAACAAGTTCCACATCAACCTGCCCACCGCCAGCGAGCCCGGCCGCGCCACCATCCAGTGCCGTGGCCAGACACTGGTACAGCAGAGCTTGCTGCCACCACAGCAGTCACTCTCCTTTACCGTCAACGGGCGGCCGCTGGAGCAGGGCGTGGTTGAGAACCAGCCTCCGGTAGTGACCGTACCGGCGCAGCTCGGCGGCATCGGCGGTGAGTGGCTGACCATTACTGCCGAGGCGAGGGATCCCGAGGGGGATGCACTCAGCTACCGCTGGCACTTCCCGGCTGGTTGGCAGGCGGACGGCGAGACCAGTGCCAACCTGCGTCTGTTACCGCCGGCTGTCACCACCAGCGAGCAGCATGAGCTGAGTGTGAGCGTCTCGGACGGGGTACATCAGAGTGAAGGGTGCGTCGTGCTGACGCTGGATCCCGTGGTCGACGGCTCTTGCAACACCATAGATCCGGAAGCGGCGAATGTTCCCACATGGCAGGCCAGCAAGGTCTATAACGGCGGCGACAAGGTGAGCCACAACCAGCTGGTATGGCGTGCCAAGTATTGGTCTCAGGGCAATGAACCGGGCCGCGCCGCCGATCAGTGGGCGCTGGTGAGTCAGGTTGATCTGGGCTGGAACGCAGCCGTTGCCTACAACGGCGGGGATCTCACCAACCACAACGGCCGTCAGTGGAAGGCCAAGTGGTGGACTCAAGGCAACGAGCCGGGCAAGCACGATGTCTGGCTGGATGTCGGGGCGGCAAGCTGCCCCTAGGTTGAGTCCATGATGAAGATGGCGGAGCCTGTTCAGGCGGGCTCTGCCTTTTGCCACAAAACCATAGAGAGCAAGAATAATGAAAAAAAACCGCATCCCCCTTCTGCTTGCCGGCATGATGCTGAGCGGCCACCTGTGGGCGGCCGAGGCATACGACATCAACAAATCCTATCCGGGCGGCAGCCAAGTCAATTACAACGGCCAGGTTTTTGAGGCCAAGTGGTGGGTCAACCCGGGTCAGACTCCCGGCATGGCGGCCGCCAATGAGTGGGATACCCCGTGGAAGCTTGTCGGCGAAGGGGAAGTGACCCCGCCGGACACCGGCGGCGATGACAAGCCCAATCCGCCGACGCCTACCCCGCCGGATGGCAGCACCACCCCCGTCTATATGAGCCAGGCCGAGCTGGATGCCAAAGAGAAGGCGCTGACCGACTTCCCGGCGATGGAAGCGGTCAAGGCCTCCATCGCTACCCGTGACAATCTGGTCGTAGAAGCTGTGCTGCCGGGCCGTGCCGACAACCCGGGCAACGTCAAGCGGGTCGAAAGCCTGCTGAGCGAGAGCCAGTTCAACTACCTCTTCCCGCTGCGCGCCCCCGAGTACACCTATCGCGGCCTGCTACAGGCTGCGGCCAAGTTCCCGGTCCTGTGCAGCGATTACAGCGATGGCCGCGATGCTGACGCCATCTGCCGCAAGACCCTGGCGACCATGTTCGCCCACTTCGCCCAGGAGACCGGCGGCCATGAAAACTGGCGCCCGGAGGCCGAGTGGCGTCAGGCGCTGGTCTACGTGCGCGAGATGGGATG
>NZ_QAJD01000155.1:47043-55116 GCF_003061465.1 Aeromonas sp. HMWF017 | reverse complement strand
AACGCCGAGTGCCGCCCCGATGTGTGGCAGGGTCAGCAGTGGCCGTGCGGTACGTTCGACAATGGCGAGTTCAAGAGCTACTTTGGCCGCGGTGCCAAGCAGCTCTCCTACAACTACAACTACGGCCCCTTCTCCGAGGCGATGTTCGGTACGGTGCGCACCCTGCTCGACCGCCCCGATCTGGTGGCCGACACCTGGCTGAACCTGGCCAGTGCGGTGTTCTTCTATACCTATCCGCAGCCGCCCAAGCCTTCCATGCTCCATGTCATCGATGGCACCTGGCAGCCGAATGACCATGACAAGCAGAACGGTCTGGTTCCGGGCTTCGGGGTCACTACCCAGATCATCAACGGCGGGGTGGAGTGCGGCGGTCCGGTCGAGCACGCCCAGTCCCAGAACCGCATCAACTACTACCGCGAGTTTGCCAACTACCTCGGGGTGGCGGTGCCATCCGACGAAGTGCTGGGTTGCAAGAATATGAAGGTGTTTGATGACAATGGCGCCGGTGCCTTGCCCATCTATTGGGAGCAGGACTGGAGCTATGTGGCAGAGAACCCCAACGGCGGCAAGAGTTACGCTTGCAAGCTGGTGGGCTACCAGACCCGCTTCAGCGCCTTCAAGGCAGGGGATTATAGCCGCTGCGTTCAGCACTTCTATCCGGAGGTGGTGATCGAGGATAACGGCGGTGGCACCAACCTGCCGCCGGTGGCCAATATCACCGGCCCGGCGCAGGCCGAAGGTGGCAGCAAGGTGACCCTCTCCGGCCAGCACTCCAGCGATCCGGAAGGCAAGCCGCTGGCTTATGCCTGGACTATTCCGGCAGGTGCCTCTGCCCCGGCACTGGATCAGGTGACGCTGGAGTTGACTCTGCCCAAGCCGGCCAGCGATACCAAGCTGGAGATCAAACTGACGGTCACAGATGAAGGTAATCTGAGCCGCAGCGCTACTCATGTTGTGCTGGTCAAAGGGGAAGAGGGGGGCGTAACGCCGCCTGACTATCCGGCCTATAAAGAGGGGACGCCCTACAAGGCGGGTGAGCGGGTCAGCAACGGCGGTGCCAGCTACGAGTGCAAACCGCACCCCTACACCGGCTGGTGCGCAGGTGCCGCCTGGGCCTATGAGCCGGGCAAGGGTACGGCTTGGGCCGATGCCTGGATCAAACTCTGAGCCGTTTCAGGGTTACAAGGCTTGCCGATTAGCCAGCGCACTATCTGGTGCAATGACAATCCGGAGCAATAAAAGATGGGGCCTGCGGGCCCCATTCTTGTTTGGTGGAGTTCAGGTTTGGCCGTGGAACATCTGGCCCGGATAGGACAGCGCCTCGAAAGGGCTGTGTGATGATGTGTGTTGTTTTTTTATTACATTTTCCGTGAAAGGCTTTCAGAAATTATTTGCCGTAGCGGAAGTAGTATTCACGGGTGGAGGGGGCATAGGCATCTTTCTCTACAACGCCGTTCTTGGTGGTTGCACCGCGCAGGTGGAACAGGACTGCCAGATTCTCAAACATGGTTTACCTCATCGCTCTGTCATTTATGGTTATGGTGTGTGACCTAGGTCACGGTTTGATCCTATGGTCATTTGTGAGCCAGATCAACTTTCTGTGTTGTAAATTTACAAAAATCATGGAAAGGGTTTTCAAATGCAATGCCCTTTATGGAAAGGCTTTCCCGAGGTGACGGGGGAGAAGCTGATTACCAGCCAGCATAGAGAGGTCTGAGAGCGGGAGCGTTGCACGGGGAAAGAGGCTTGCTGCACGGTCTCTCCTTTATAGATGCTTGAGCCGATTTGTGACATAAAACAGAGAGATAGCACGAGCCTTGCTGGTAAAAACAGCGAACTGCTGCAATTTTGGCTAAACGAATCAATCGCGGTTATTTTAGGGTTGACAGCAAAGCGGGTGATGCCTATCATGCGCCTCCGTTGCCGGAGATAACTTCGTCAGCGCCGAGGTGAGTTGGGGTTATAGCTCAGCTGGGAGAGCGCTTGCATGGCATGCAAGAGGTCCGCGGTTCGATCCCGCGTAGCTCCACCAAATTCTCCTCGAACAATCTGGAATCAAAGGGGTTATAGCTCAGCTGGGAGAGCGCTTGCATGGCATGCAAGAGGTCCGCGGTTCGATCCCGCGTAGCTCCACCAGATTCTTGATTGTTGTACTGAATACCCAGGGCAGTGTGGTGTGTATCACCCAAGCCGACCTTTGTGGGGTTATAGCTCAGCTGGGAGAGCGCTTGCATGGCATGCAAGAGGTCCGCGGTTCGATCCCGCGTAGCTCCACCATTATTTAGGATGAATGGCCGCCAGAACCATTCATTCAGTACCGAATTTGGGGTTATAGCTCAGCTGGGAGAGCGCTTGCATGGCATGCAAGAGGTCCGCGGTTCGATCCCGCGTAGCTCCACCAAATTCAGAGTGACTGCCGGTCATTCACACACATCGGGGTTATAGCTCAGCTGGGAGAGCGCTTGCATGGCATGCAAGAGGTCCGCGGTTCGATCCCGCGTAGCTCCACCAAATTCTTGTTACAAGAAGAAAAAGGCCACCGCATCGCGGTGGCCTTTTTGTTTTCTCCATCATTTATTTTCTCCATACGTCCGCGCCTTTCATTTGTAAATCCAATGACCTGAATGAAAAAGCCCGCGAGAGTCGCGGGCTTTGCTTGCACTATTCAAATGCGCCTGTGGTTAACGGCGACGTCGCCAGGCCAGCGGCAACAGGGCCAGCAGGCCGAGTCCCAGTGCACCACCGCCTGAGGAGGTGTCCGGTTTGGTGGCATCGCTCTCCAGTCTCAGGTCGACGATGATGGGATCATGGTCGGAGGCACTGAAGGGGTTGTCAGACTTGAGCAATGTGCCGGTGTACTGGCTGCCGTATTCGAACAGGGAGCTCTCGAAGGAGTTGATGTGCCAGTCGGCGACACCTGCCACCTTGCTGGCCAGCGCCGGGTTGGCGAGGGCATAGTCAAGGGTGCCCAGCTCCCCGTCGTAGCTGTAGGAGATGGCTTTCTCCTTGTTGAATTTGACGTTGAGATCGATCAGGCCGTAGCTGCGGGTCACTTCGCGACCGAGCTGTTCATAGGACTGATCACCGATAAAGGTGTGAGAGGCCGATACGATCTTCCGCTCGCTGGTGGCCGGGTTGTAGTCGGTCAGCACCCGGATCGGATCTTCCTTGGCGTAGGAGTTGAAGTCGCCTACCAGCAGCACCTGGCCCGGCAGTTTGCTGACCGCTTCACCCAGCACCTTGGCCGCGCTCACGCGGAACTCGGTACACTTGCCTTGCAGGTCGGCCGGTTCTGTCTTGCCATCGCCATTTTCGTAGCAGCCTGACCCCTTGGATTTGAGGTGGTTGACCACCAGCGTCAACGGCTCCTTGCTCTTGGCGAGGGTGAAGGTCTGAACCAGAGAATCGCGCTGACCGGCTGTCTTGGCCACACCACCTGTGGTATAGCGCTGCTCTGGCAGCTTGATGACGCTGGCATCTCCGCTGGGGGTGAGCAGGGCAGGGCGGTAGATCATCGCCACCATGATGGCGTCGCCGCCGAAGAACTTGCCATCGGTAAGGGCAGTGACCGGCAGACGCACATAGGCGTAGTGTTTGCTCGCATCCTTCTGCTGTTCGTTGAGGCGGGTCACCAGATTGTGGAGGGCCGAGTTATCCTCGAAGCCGTTGTTCTCCATCTCCATCAGGCCAAGCAGATCGGCATCCATTGCGGTAATGGCATTGACGATCTTGGTGCGCTGCTTCTCGAACTCGGGCTGGCTCTTGGCACCTCGGTTGCAACCTTTGGCGTTATCGGCATCCGCCTGATCCTTGCACAGGATATTGAGTGCGCCGCCGATGCTGGAGTGACTGGTGAAGTAGTTGAGTACGTTGAAGCTGCCGATCCGCAGATCGCTGCCAGCGAGGCGAGCCGGCGCGTCTTGACGATCCTCTTCAGGGCTGCGCAGCAGGGCGCCGGCAGTCAGGGTGATATCGCTCGGTACCACCAGACGGAAGGCATCCTTGTTGTAGACGATCACTCCCTCCAGCTCGGTCAGTTGATCTCCGATGCGCAGATATCCCTGATCGGCATCCCAGTTCGGGAACCAGGGCAGTACGCCATCTGGTGCTTTGTAATCAGACTCGACCACCAGACGGTTGCTGCTATTTTGGGTGGCCAGTGCGACAGCGTCCGCACTGTTGGCAACATGAAGTTGGGTCGGTTTGATCAGCGGGGTTTTGTGGGCCAACTCTACGTTGTTGCGATAGACCTTGTAGTCGAAGCCGTAGTTGCGGGTCAGGTGCAGGTCACTGCTGCTGTCGAGACGTACCCGCATCCCTTCGTGGCGATTGAGCGCTTGCGCCAGCGTCTCCCCTTCATTGACCTGCAGTACGCTGAGCGGCACATTCAGCCCTTGTGCGGTGACTTGCAGGCGGGCTTTGCTGGATTCGAAGGTGGGCTTGAGCTGGGTGCCGCCGTAATACTCCTCGACCTTGGCTTCGAGGCAGAGTTCAGCCCCCGGTTTGATGTCTTTATATTTGGTCGCGAAGTCCTTGTCGTTCAGATAGACAAAGATGCCATCAGAGGTGGCCGGATTGCCATCGCCCACCGGGTCGGTCAGATAGAAACCCTTGGTCAGGCTTTGGCCCAGCGTCGTCACGATACCGCGAACGTTGAAGGTGCCCGTGCTGATTTTGCCGGTCACGTTACCGTTCTTGTCGGTCACGGTCTGGGTAGCCAGCGCGCTGGCGGAGCCTGTGCCCTGAATGGTCGGGATGGGAGTGAGTTGAGCCGGATCGGACGGGCAGACAAATGCCGCATGGGCGCCTGAGGATGCAAGCGCCAGCCCCACGGCCAGCGACAGCAGGGTACGAGTACCTTTCATAGGTGTTCCTTTTTTATTTTTGCCAGTGATTCCATAGCCTTGGCTCGTTGACCAAGGGCGCGCATTGTCACATTTCTGGCATGTCATACCAGTGAGCCAACGCACATTAAATGAATCTGGGAAGGTGCGGGAAAGCGTTTTTATGATCCCAGTAACGATATGATTTTTTTGATAATTCAATCAATTTTAACCCTGTGATCATGACGCTTTCGTGGCAGGGGATAATTCTCTTTGAGAATAAAGATTGAGGGGATCTTGTCACCTTCCTATACTGGGTTCGTTCCTCACGGAACCCAGGTAAAGGGCAAACCGGCAGTGATGCCGGGGCGCAATGCTTCCGGTCTCGATCGTGGATCCAGATAGCGGGGTTTCCCTGGGTGAGGGGTGGTTTTTGTGGCAGGTCCATTGCCAGTTGTCTGCGCCCATCATGCAGGTTGCGATTGTTCTTTGCCTTGGTGACCAAGCCAAGACAAAACAAGGAAGATAACAATATGCAACAGCTCTTCAGACCCAGCAGGCTTGCCATGCTGGTCGCCCTTGCGGCCGCGCCCGCCTGGGCTCAGGCCGCTTATCCCGCCTATAAATCCGGTACTGCCTACAAGGCTGGCGATATCGTCAGCAACGTCGGTGCCCTCTACGAGTGCAAAGAATTCCCCTATTCAGGCTGGTGCGGGGCATCCCCCTATCACTATGAGCCGGGTGTCGGGGTGGTCTGGGCAGATGCCTGGAAGCCCTATGGTGGCGAGGTGCCCCCTCCGGCGCTCGGTGTAGCCGTCAGCTCACCGGCTGCCGGTTCCAGTTTTAATGAAGGAGCCAGCGTGGCGCTGGCAGTGACCCTGAGTGGCCCGGTAACGGCCTTGGCCCGGGTAGAATATCTTGTCGACGGCACGCTGGTCGCCATGGCGAGCGCCTCGCCCTGGAGTGCCAGCTGGAGCGCCGCCGGAGTGGGGGCCCATACCCTCAAGGCTCGCGCGCTGGATAAAGATGGCAAGGTGCTGAGCGAAGCGGATTCCAGCTTCAACGTCGCCGCCGTGGTCGCGCCAGAGGCGCCCAAGGTGAGCATTAGCAGCCCGGCCAGCGGCGCCAAGGTGACGCTGGGTCGCAGCGTGGCGGTGAGTGGCAACGTCACAGATGCCAACAACGATGTGGCCAAAGTCGAGCTCTATGTCGACGGCAAGAAGGTGGGCGAAGATACCACATCCCCCTGGCAGGTGAACTGGACGCCGGATGCCAAAGGCAGTGCCGCCCTCAAGCTGGTGGCCACTGACAAGAGCAATCTGAGCGGCGAGTCGGCGGCGGTGACCGTCAATGTCGAGGAGGCCGCGCTGCCGCCCACCGGTGGCAACCTCTCTTGTGACATTCGCCAGATCTATCGCCCGGATGGTTACGAGTGCATGGGGGATGACCATGCCCGTCGGGTCATCGGCTACTTCACCTCCTGGCGCACCGGCAAGAACGGCCTGCCCGCCTATCTGGTGAGCGATATTCCATGGAACAAGATCACCCACATCAACTACGCCTTCGCGGCGGTGGATGAGCAGAGCCACACTATCAAGGTGGACGATGCAGCCACCAAGATGACCTGGGATGGCGTGCCGGGTGCCGAGATGGATCCTGAATTCGCCTACAAGGGCCACTTCAACCTGCTGTCGAAGTACAAGAAGCAGTATCCGGACGTGAAGACCCTCATCTCGGTCGGGGGCTGGGCCGATACGCGCGGCTTCTACACCGCCACTACCAAGGGTGACTGCTCGGTCAATACTGCCGGTATCAATACCCTGGCTGACTCGGCGGTGAGTTTTATCCGCCAGTACGGCTTTGATGGGGTCGATATCGACTACGAATACCCCACCTCGATGAAGGATGCGGGCAATCCCAACGATTTCCCGCTCTCCAACCAGTGCCGGGCCAAGCTGTTTGCCAACTACGAGGTGCTGATGAAGACCTTGCGGGCGCGGCTCGACAACGCCGGTAACGAAGATGGCCGCAAGTATATGCTGACCATCGCCTCACCGGCCTCGGCCTATCTGCTGCGCGGGATGGAGAACTTCCAGGTCACCCAATATCTCGACTACGTCAACCTGATGACCTATGACTTCCACGGCGCCTGGAACCACTTTGTCGGTCACAATGCGGCCCTGTTCGACAACAATGCTGACCCCGAGCTCTCCCATTGGGGCGTCTATACCCAGACCCAGTTTGGCGGTATCGGTTACCTCAACGCCGCCTGGTCTGCCCACTACTTCCGTGGTGCGCTGGCGGCTGGCAAGATCAACGTCGGTGTGCCCTATTACACCCGCGGTTGGCAGGGGGTGAGCGGTGGCAGCCATGGGTTGGGTGGCAAGGCAGCCCTGCCGAGCCAGAACGAGTGCCAGCCGGGCACAGGTGGCAGCACCATTCCGTGCGGCAACGGGGCGATCGGCATCGACAACATCTGGCATGATCTCGACAAGAACGGCAAAGAGATCGGCGGTGGCGCCGTGCCCATGTGGCATGCCAAGAACCTGGAGAATGCGGCCAGCCTCGGCATCACGACTCTGCCGAGTTATGGCACTGCCTGGGGTCTGGATCCCAACAATCCGGCTCACGTGATGCAGGGCAAGTATGTGCGTTACTACGATGACAAGGCCCACGCGCCCTGGCTGTGGAACGAAGAGAAGAAGGTGTTCCTCTCAACCGAAGATGAAGAGTCCATGGGCCACAAGCTGGACTACATCATCAAGCGCGGTCTGGGTGGCGTGATGTTCTGGGAGATGGCGGGTGACTACGCCTTCGATCCGGCCAAGAACGAGTACGGCATGGGCAGCACCCTGACTACTCTGGCTTACGAGAAGTTTGCCAAGGCAACTCCGTACAACACCAAGCAAAACGATCTCGCCGCGCCGAGTGCCCAGCTCGATATCCAGGTCAGCCTCTCCGGCTTCAAGGAAGGGGACTCCAACTACCCGATCAACCCGAAACTCAAGCTGGTCAACAAGTCGACCCAGACCATTCCGGGCGGCGCGCGCATCGAGTTTCTGGTGCCCACCTCCACCTCTGACACCATCACGGATCAGAGTGGCATGGGCCTGAAAGTGGTGGAGAGCGGTGGCAACGACAACTCGGAAGGCATTGCCAATGAGAAGGACTTCCACAAGGTCGCCATGAACCTGCCGGGCTGGCAGACTCTGGCTCCGGGGGCCGAGATTGAAGTCGCCATGACCTACTA
>NZ_QAJD01000155.1:42026-47033 GCF_003061465.1 Aeromonas sp. HMWF017 | reverse complement strand
TAAGTGAGGCTTCGGCCTCACTTTTTTTGTCTGGTTGGTAGCTCTGGTTGAAAATGCGCCTGCCTTTCCTGGCGGGCAGCCTCTATAATAGAGTCGATTAATAATCAGATGGATATCAGCGTATGGCGAGTATATTGGATTCCGTTGATCAACGAACTCAACTGGTGGGTGAAAACCGCCTCGAGTTGTTGATGTTTCGTCTCGGCACCCGTCAGATGTTCGCCATCAACGTCTTCAAGGTACGGGAAGTTGTCAAGTTGCCCCATCTGAGCAAGATGCCGGGCTCCCATCACAATATCAGCGGGGTGGCCAATATCCGCGGTACCTCGATCCCGGTGATCAACCTGCGCAGCGCCATCGGGATGCGTCCCATGCCCATCGACAGTGAATCCAACCTCATCATCACCGAGTACAACCGCACCATTCAGGGCTTTCTGGTGGGGCAGGTGGCCAATATCGTCAACATGACCTGGAAGGATATCCTGCCGCCGCCGCGCTCCGCCGGGCGCGCCAACTACCTCACTGCCATCACCCGCATTCCCGAAGATGGAGTGGATCAGATCGTCGAGATCATCGATGTAGAGAAGGTGTTGGCGGAGATCATCACCTATGACATCCGCATCTCCGAGGAGGTGCTGGATCGGGAGATCCTGCCCGAGATGCATGGACGCAAAGTGCTGATCGTCGATGACTCCAGCACCGCCCGCAATCTGGTGCGCGAGACCCTGGGCCAGCTTGGGCTTGAGGTGATCGAGTGTCAGGATGGTTTGCAGGCGCTGACCCTGCTCAAGGGGTGGTGCGATGCAGGCAAGAAGGTGACCGACGAGATCCTGTTGATGATCACCGATGCCGAAATGCCGGAGATGGACGGCTACCGCCTGACCCACGAGGTGCGCAGCGATCCGCGCATGTCTGACCTCTTTATCACCCTCAATACCTCCCTGAGCGGCAACTTCAACGAAGCCATGGTCAAGAAGGTGGGGTGTGACCGCTTTATCTCCAAATTTCAGCCCGACTTGCTGGTCGGCGTGGCCCAGGAGCGGCTGCGCCAGGTGCTGGAAAGCTGAGACGCTGCCTGCCGGTTATGCTAAATCAATAACAACACATCCCGCTTCGGCGGGATGTGTTGTTATTGGGTATTGGCGATGGATTGGTTGGGTCAAGGTGCCATGCCGAGATCGTCGACCATTCAAAACATCCGATTTTGGCGGGATATTTTGTTATGGGATATTGGCGATAGACGGCGGGCTTATTGGCTGAGCAGCGGCTCCATAAAGCGGGCGACTTTATCGCGGATTTGGGGCTGGGCCGCCGGGGTGGGATGAATGCCATCGTTCATCATAAGTTCAGGGCGCAGCGCAATATCATCCATAAAGAAGGGCAGCAGCGGCAGATCGTTAGCCTGGGCCAACTCGGGAAAGATCTGTTCGAACTGGCGCAGATAGCGGGCACCGTAGTTGCGGGGCAGCTGGATTTGGGTCAACACCACACGGGTCTGCTGCTCCTTGGCGAGCGCGATCATGCTGGCCAGATTCTGGCGGGTAATGGTCGGTGCGAAGCCACGCAGGCCATCGTTGCCTCCCAGTTCGATCAGCAGCCAGTCCGGTTTGTGCTCCTTCAGCAGAGCGGGCAGACGGGCCAGCGCCCCCTGGGTCGTTTCACCGCTGATGCTGGCATTGAGCAGGGTGTGTTTGCCCCCCTCCTCCTGCCATTTCTGGTTGAGCAGGGCAGGCCAGCTCTGCTCAACCTGCATCTGATAGCCGGCGCTCAGGCTGTCTCCCAGCACCAGCAGGGTCTGGGCCTGAGCCGACGAGAGCAGGCTGCCGAGGCCAACGAACAAGACAAACAGAATACGCACCATCAATTCAACTCCCGCTATGGATTGTCATCAAGGGATTGGAACAAAGGATACAGAGCATGAGTTCAACCCCCATTATTGTCGTCAAGGGCCTCGGCAAATCGGTTCGCCTCGGCCAGGAAAGCCTCACCATCCTTGAAGGGATCGATCTGCAAGTCAATAGCGGCGAGACGGTGGCACTGGTCGGCGCCTCCGGCTCCGGCAAGTCCACCCTGCTGGGGCTGCTGGCCGGGCTCGATCTGCCGAGTCAGGGAGATATCGAGATCCTCGGCAAATCCCTTGGCGAGCTGGATGAGGAGGGCCGGGCCCGGTTGCGCGCCGAGCAGATCGGCTTTGTGTTCCAGTCGTTCCTGCTGCTCCCGACCATGACGGCGCTGGAGAATGTGATGCTGCCCGCCGAGCTGCGCGGCGAGCGTGATTGCGAACCAAGAGCCCGCGAGCTGTTGGCGGCGGTCGGGCTTGGCGAGCGGTTGCACCATCTGCCGCCACGGCTCTCCGGCGGTGAGCAGCAACGGGTGGCCATCGCCCGTGCCTTTATGACCCGCCCCAGTCTGCTGCTGGCGGACGAGCCGACCGGCAACCTCGACAGCAAGACCGGCGAGAAGGTGATCGAGCTGCTGTTTGAACTCAATCGCAAGCACGGCACCACCCTGGTGGTGGTGACCCATGACCATCAGCTGGCCGAGCGTTGCCAGCGGCAACTGGTCATGACGGCGGGTCGGCTGGATCGCGAGGTGGCCCATGATGTGGTGTAACGGGGTGAGCTGCGGGTCAGGCGGGAGATGCAAGGGATGATGCAGTGGCGATTGGGATGGCGACTGCTGCGCCGGGAAGGTTTCAGCGGCGAGCTGCGCTGGTTTGTGCTGGCGCTAGCGCTTAGCGTGGCGTGTGTCTTGAGTGTGGCATTGGTGGCGGATCGGCTCGATGCCGGACTCAAGGCGTCGGGCCGCGACTTTATCGGAGCGGATCGGGTGCTGCGCACCGCCGCCGCCCTGCCGGATGGCTGGCTAGCCCGGGCTAAACAGGATGGCTTGGCGGTGCAGACCACCGTCAGCTTCAACAGCATGCTGTTTCACGGCGACGCGCTGCAGCTCGCCTCCATTCGGGCGGTGCCCGATGGTTTTCCCTTCTACGGCAAGCTCACTCTGGAACCTGCCCGTGCCCCGGCCCCCGGCGAGATCTGGCTCTCCGCCCGGGTGATGCAGCTGCTCAAGGCCAAAACGGGGGATGAGCTGGAGGTGGGCAATACGGTGCTCAAGGTGGCAGGCCTGCTTGGCGAGGAGCCGGATCAGGGCTTCAGCCCCTTCCTGCTGGCGCCGCGTGCGCTGATCCACAGTGCCGATATCGAGGCGACCGGTGCTCTGCTCCCCGGCAGCCGCCAGCAGTGGCGCTATCTGTTCAAAGGGCCGCGAGAGTCGCTGGCCCGTTACGAGCAATGGTTGTTGCCGCAATTGCAGGCCGGACAGAAGTGGATCAAACCGGATGACAGCGAATCCCAAGTGGGTCGCTCGCTGGCCAATGCCGAGCGTTTCTTCCGGCTCGCCTCGCTAAGCGGGGTGTTGCTGGGGGCGTTGGCGATGGGGATTGCGGTGCGCCACTTTGCCGAGCGCCAGACTAATATGGTGGCACTGCTCAAGACCCTGGGGGCATCCCGTCACTCGCTCTGGCAACTGATGGGAACCCTGCTGCTGTCGCTGACGCTGATCGGCGCGTTGCTAGGTCTGGTGGCGGGCACAGCCATGCAGTGGATCACCTTGCAACTGCTGGGGGACCTGCTGCCGCCGGATCTGCCGCCCCCCTCCTGGCGCCCCTTTGCGCTGGGCATGGCAGTGGCGCTCTTTATCACCCTGCTGCTCGCTTTTGTGCCCTTCTTGCGGCTGCTGAAGGTGCCGCCGCTGCGGGTATTGCGCCGGGAGCTGGAGGCGGGGATTCCCCCCTGGCTGGCTCTGCCGGTCGGCCTGCTCGGGCTGTTTGCGCTGGTCTGGGGCTTTACCGCCGATGTGCGGTTGGCGCTGGGTCTGGTGGGGGGCATGGGCTTGCTGATGGGGCTGTTGGCCCTGCTGGCGGCGCTGATGTTGCGGCTGGGAGCAAGAGTGAACGGGCCTCATGCCTTGCGGCTGGCGCTAGCCCACCTGTCGCGCGAGCGCAGCAGCGGCCTGTTTCAGCTGGCGGGCTTTGCGCTGGCATTGATGCTGTTTGGCTTGCTATGGGCGGCAAGGGTCGATCTGCTGGATGAGTTTTCGGCCCGTCTCCCGGTTGATGCACCCAACCGTTTTCTGGTCAATGTGGCCGAGAACGAGCGGGAGGGGATCCTGAGCGAGCTGGCGGCAGCCGGGGCCAACACCTCCGACTTCTACCCCATGGTGCGCGGCAGGCTGACCCATATCGCCGGTGAGGCGGTGGGCGAGGGGGCGAGTAGTGGTCGTGAAGGGGTCGATCGGGAGCTTAACTTCACTACCACGGCGACCCTGCCAATCGACAACAAGCTGGTGGCCGGTAAATGGCTTGCCGGGCCCGGCGAGGTGTCGGTGGATAGCGAGCTGGCCAAGCGGCTCGATATCAAGTTGGGGGACATGCTCGCCTTTACTATCGAGGGGCGCAGCTTTGGCGCCAGGGTCACCAGTTTGCGCAGCATCAAGTGGGACAACATGCGCCCCAACTTCTACATGATCTTCTCCGAGGATCTGCTGGCACCCTTCTCCCGTACCTGGCTTGGTAGTTACCGATTGCCCGAGGCGGGGCGCTCTGCCGAGGTGGAGTTGATCCGCCGCCACCCCACGGTGAGTCTTATCGATGTGGATGACCTGATTGCGCGGCTCACTCAGGTATCGGAACAGGTGAGCCGGGGGCTGGCGCTGATGCTGGGGCTAGTGACGGTAGCCGCACTGCTGGTGCTGCTGACCCAGACTCAGGCCAGCATGGCCCAGCGTCGGCGCGAACTGTTGCTGATGCGCACCCTGGGGGCCAGCAGCGACCTGCTGAAAAAGATGCTGCGCTGGGAGCTGGTGGCCAGTGGTGCGCTGGCGGGGCTCTGTGCCAGCATGGTGGTGGAGCTCTGCTCTTTTGGCCTGCAGTGGTGGTGGTTCGAGGGGCAGTGGCAGTTCCACTGGGCCATCTGGCTTGGCCTGCCAACGTTGGGGGCGCTGCTG
>NZ_QAJD01000155.1:35113-41999 GCF_003061465.1 Aeromonas sp. HMWF017 | reverse complement strand
GGCTGGCACCCTGAGCGATCGGCTGCGGGGTCTGGGTCAGGGACTGTTGTAATCCCGCCAGCGCGAGCCGATGCCACAGAGTGCAATAGCGCATCCACAATAAACAAGCAGCCCGACCATTGGCCGGGCTGCTTGTTTATTGTGGCGCTGACGAGCGGATGCCGCGAGCGGGTGTGAGTTAGCGGGGCTCGCGCAGCAGATTGACGAGGGCGCTCGACAGCTCGGGATAGCTGAAGTGAAAACCGGCCTGTTGCAGCCGTGCTGGTATCACCTTTTGTCCGGTCAGCAGCAGATCTGCCGCCTCCCCCATCACCAGTTGCAACAGCGGCGCCGGGACGAAGAAGATATGCGGGCGGTGTAGCGTCGCTGCCAGGGTCTGGCTGAACTCCCGATTACTGACCGGATGAGGGGCGGTTCCGTTGAAGATGCCGCTGCACTCCTCGTGCTCCAGCAAGAACAGCATGGCACGCACCAGATCTTGCACATGGATCCAGCTCATCATCTGGCTGCCTGACCCCATAGGGCCGCCGAGTCCGAGTCGGTAGGGAGGGAGCATTTTGGGCAGGGCACCACCATCCATACCAAGCACCAGTCCGATCCGCACGATACAGACCCGGGTCTGGCGGCTCTGGGCCTCCTGCGCCAAGGTTTCCCACTGCTGGCAGAGCTGGTGGGTAAACTCGTCGTTGGGAGAGCGGCACTGCTCATCGAGGGTTTCGGTGCCCTGTCTGCCATACCAGCCGATGGCGGAGGCGTTGATCAGCACCTTGGGCGGCGTGCTGGATAGTTTGATGAGATCGACCAGTTGCTCGGTCAGCAGCCAGCGGCTATCGCAGAGCAGCTGTTTGCGCGACTCGCTCCAGCGTCCGGCGGCGATGGGTTCACCGGCCAGATTGATCACCGCATCCACGTCATTGAGGTCATCAAGCCGGTCGAGGTTATCCAATACCTTGATATCGTGACCGAGCAGGGAGTAAGCGCGGCTCCCCTGCCTGCTCAATACCACGACCTCGTGATTGACCTTGAGATGGGCAACCAGCTTGCGGCCGATAAAGCCGGTTCCTCCGGTAATAAGAATCTTCATCGCTGCATGCTCCTGCTGCCGTTTGCTCTACTCTAATTGCGTCGTCCCCCTGCAACAAGTGGACGAGCTTGGCATGTGTTGTTCACTAGACTGGTTTTAACTCTATCTTTTTCTTACCAGATATTGTTGAACAATAGTTTGAATTGATTGATTTTTGTTGGGTGGACATTTGTTGATCAATCGCTATTATGGCGACCCTTTTCGCCTGTCCACCGAGGCTGTCACCCATTATCCGAGCATCAAAGAGGCCGCCATGCCATTTCGTCGTTTGAAACTTCGCCAGCTTTACTCGAGGATTCTGGTGGCGCTGCTGATGGGGGGCGGGATCCTGCTGCTGGGGGTTGTTGCCGTGATCTGGCAGACGGTGACGGAGATAGAGCGTGATGCCGATTCACGGTTGCAGCATGCCCGGATGATGTTTGATCGCTCCATCGGCCATGCCCGGCAAGCGGCCATCAATGTGGAGGGGATGCTTGGTCACTCCTGCAAGGAGGCGGCACAACTCCTGCGCGAACAGGTGGCCACTGTGCCCGATGTCCGTTCCGCCAATCTGGCTGTCGGCAGCCACATCTACTGCACCTCGCTCTATGGTGACTACGATGGCCCCTTCAATCCTGACAGTTATGTGGATGGCAGTCTGCAACTGCTGCCCGGCAATGAGGTCACACCGGATCGTCCCTTGATCGTGCTGCGTCATGAAACGGACAAGGGGAGTGTGCTGATCGGTATAGATGGCTACTACCTGCGCAATACCCTCGAGATCTCCAGCAAGAACTCCCCGATGGCTCTCGTGGTGGGGCAGAGGGCTCTGTTTGGCTCAGGTCAGTTCGGGGCGGCGCCCTCTCCGACAGAAGAGGGTTATATTGCCCTCGCTTCGGCCGATTTCCCCTATCAGGTCGTCACCCGGGTCACGGTGCATGACTACTTGAGCCACGCATGGCGCTACTCCAGAGATACCTTGATCCTTTCTCCATTGCTGGCGCTGCTGATTGGATTCGGCACCTTCAGGCTGATGGGGCGTAGCAGCTCACCAGCGGAGGAGCTCAAGCGCGCGTTGATCGAGGAGGAGTTTATCCCCTATCTGCAGCCGGTGGTCTCCGGTGAGGATGAGCAGTGGCGTGGCTGTGAGGTGCTGATGCGCTGGCAGCATCCCAAGCAGGGGATGATCTCGCCGGATCGCTTTATTCCGTTGGCGGAAGATAGCGGGTTGATCGTGCCCATGACCAGCCTGTTGATGGCCCAGGTGCGCGACCACTTCTCCCCTTATGCCCGCAAGCTGCCGGCAAAGTTTCATTTTTGCTTCAATATCAGCGCCAAGCACTTTCAGGATCTCGACCTGTTGGCTGATTGCAAGGCCTTTCTCGACGCGTTTAAGGACAATCCCGTTGATTTGGGACTGGAGCTGACTGAGCGTGAACTGCTGGTGGCCGATGAGACAACCGCCCGGATGTTTGCCGAATTGCGCAAACTGGGCGTGTTGATCTCTATCGATGACTTTGGCACCGGTCACTCCAGTCTCACCTATCTGCAACAGTTTCAGGTCGATGCACTCAAGATTGACCGGAGCTTTGTGGAGATGATCGGTACGGATGCACTCTCCAGCCATATCGTTGAAAACGTGATTGATCTGGCAAAGCGACTTGAATTGATCCTGATCGCGGAGGGGGTCGAGAAGCAGTCGCAGGCGGACTACCTGCGGGCTCGCCACGTTGACTATCTGCAAGGATATCTCTATGGCCGTCCCATTCCGATGAAGCAGTTTTGCAAAACCCTGTTTGGCTGATCGGTTGAATTAGGGAGCATAAAAACCAGCGATAGCCGCTGGTTTTTTTGTTGGTACCGTTTGTCTGGCGATCAGAGCATGCGCTGGAGGGCGCGGGCCAAGCGTTTGACCCCCTCTTCAATGGTCGCGTCATCGACGCAGGAGAAGCTCAGGCGCAGGGTGTTCTTGATCTCGGGGCGCACATAGAAGGGAGCACCGGGTACGAAGGCCACTTTTTCCTTGATCGCTTCGTCAAACAGCGCCATGGCACTGATGTGGGCAGGCAGAGTCAGCCAGAGGAACATGCCCCCTTCCGGTCTGGTGTAGCTGACGCCGGGCGGGCAGTGACGGGTCAGCGCGGCTTCCATGGCGGCACGCTGGCGACCATAGACCTCCTTGATCTTCTCCAGATGGGCATCCAGTGAATTGTCGGTCAGGAAGCGGTGCAGCACCTGCTGGCTGAAGGCGTTGCTGTGCAGATCGGTCGCCTGCTTGGCGATGGTCACCTTCTTGCGCAGCCACTCCGGCATCACCATCCAGCCCAGACGGAAGGCGGGCACCACGGTCTTGGAAAACGAGCCGAGCAGCACGGTATTGTTTGGTGCCAACTTGGCAATGGGGGGCAGATGCTCGCCCTCGAAGCGCAGCTCGCCGTAGGGATCATCTTCCACCATCAACAGCTCGTGGCTGATCAGCCGCTCCGCCAGTGCCTCGCGATTGGCACGACTGTAGGAGACACCGCTCGGGTTCTGGAAGTTGGGCACGCCGTAGAGCAGCTTGGCATTGGATCCGCTTGCCAGCAGCGCATCCAGCGCCGCCAGATCCAGCCCCTCTTCTTCAAGGGTGATCGGCTTGAAGGTGGGCTGGTAGACAGAAAAGGCCTGAATGGCGCCAAGGTAACCCGGCTCTTCGATGATGAGATCCTGACCCTCGTCGATCAGCACCTTGCCCAGCAGATCCAGCGCTTGCTGGGAGCCGCTGGTGATCAGGATATTGTCCGGATTGACCTGCATGCCGTGGCGGGCCAGATAGCGGTCGGCAATATATTGGCGCAGCGGGGCGAAGCCCTCGGTCGCCGCATATTGCAGGGCGGCAGCCCCTTGCTCGCGCAGTACATCCTGACAGGCCTGATCGATCGCCTTGACCGGAAACAGGTGGGGATTGGGCAGACCACCGGCGAAGGAGATGATCTCCGGATTGGCGGCAACTTTGAGGATTTCACGGATAAAGGAAGGTTCAACCTTCTCGAAGCGCTGGGCAAAAAACGGCTGCATAGACAATTCTCTCGGCATGTGGGCGGTCGCTCCATTCGACCGCCAGGTTATCCGTTTGTATCAGATTTCAGAAATGAGGCAATGATTGTCACAAAAATCGCCAAAAAAGGGCTGGAACGACTCTACTGCGGATTATATTGGACGGTTAGTCGGTGTGGTGATGCCAGTGAGGGAGCAGGGAAGCGGATGGCCGGAATATTTGTTGCGCGAAACACTTGCGCCTTGGGCCTATCTTGGGATAATTCGCTCCCCTGTTTTCGCGGGTCGATGAAATGCCGAGCCGCGAGCGGTCCCGCTCGGGATCGGACACAAGATGTATTACCCGGATTGATGAAATAACGAGACCATTATGCCTGTGACCCAAGATGTATTTAACGAAGACGGCAAGTTCATGCGCAAGATCCGCAGCTTTGTCCGTCGCGAAGGCCGCCTGACCAAAGGGCAGGAGAAGGCCCTGGAAGAGCTCTGGCCGGTCATGGGCATCGATTTTGAGCCAAAGCAGCTCGATCTGGTCGCGCTGTTTGGCCGTGAAGCACCTGTGGTGCTGGAGATCGGCTTTGGCATGGGCGCCTCTCTGGTGGAGATGGCGAAGAATGCCCCCGAGAAGAACTTCATCGGCATCGAAGTACACTCCCCGGGCGTGGGGGCCTGTCTGGGCACCGCTCAGGAAGCTGGCGTCACCAATCTGAAAGTGATCTGCCACGATGCGGTGGAAGTGCTGGAGCACATGATCCCGAACGGTTCACTCTCCTGCCTGCAGCTCTTCTTCCCGGACCCCTGGCACAAGAGCCGTCACCACAAGCGTCGCATCGTGCAGCCTGCATTTGCCCAGGACATTCGCCAGAAGCTGGCCATCGGTGGCGTGTTCCACATGGCGACCGACTGGGAAAACTATGCCGAGCACATGCTGGAAGTGATGAGCGCCGCCGAGGGTTACGAGAACACCTCTGCCACCGGCAACTGGGTGCCGCGCCCTGACTGGCGTCCGCTGACCAAATTTGAACAACGTGGCCACCGTCTGGGCCACGGGGTTTGGGATCTGATTTTCAAGCGTGTCAGCTAAGCTGGCACGTCAACACACCTAGCGTATCAACTAACTTGAGGAGCTATCATGGCCAATCGTAGCCGCCGCCTGCGCAAGAAACTGCGCGTCGATGAATTCCAGGAAATGGGTTTCGACATCAGTTTCAACTTCCCGGTCGGCACTGCCGAAGAGACCATCGATGCGGTAGTCGATGCGATGATCGATGAGGTTGTTGAACCCCGTAAACTGGCTTTTGCCGGCTCCGGTCACCTGGCCTGGGAAGGGATGATCTGCACCCAGCAACTGGGCAAGTGTACCGAAGAAGACCGCGCCGCCGTCAAATCCTGGCTGGAAGGCAAGGGGATGGAAGCCGTGGTCGTTACCGAGCTGTTCGACCTCTGGTACGGTGAACCGGCCTGATACAAGGCTGCCGCATCTGGCGCCTTGTTGTGGGTAACTGAAAAATCCCGCCGCTGGCGGGATTTTTGTCAGTGGGGATGGGATCTCCACCGCTGTTTTAGTCATGGAATCGCTTATTGCTTATGGTGTTGTCATCCGAATTACTGGCCAGCATCCTTGAAGAGGTGCGCCCGTTGCTGGGACAAGGCAAGGTGGCCGACTACATTCCGGCACTGGCTCAGGTACCGGCCGATCGGCTTGGTATTGCAGTCTGTACCGTCGAGGGGGAGCTGTTCACCGCCGGTGACGCTTTTGAACCCTTCTCCATCCAGAGTATCTCCAAGGCCCTGAGCCTGACCCTGGCACTCACTCTCTATCAGGAGGAGGAGATCTGGGCCCGGGTTGGCAAGGAGCCCTCCGGCCAGCCCTTCAACTCGCTGGTGCAGCTCGAGTTCGAGCAGGGGATCCCCCGCAACCCCTTTATTAATGCCGGGGCGCTGGTGGTGAGCGATCTGCTGGAGACCCGCCTCACTGCGCCCCGTCAGCGTACCCTCGAGCTGGTGCGCCGTCTTTCCGGCAATCCGGCCATCATGGCGGATCAGGTAGTCGCCCGCTCCGAATATCAGCACTCTGCCCGCAACGCCGCCATCGCCTATCTGATGAAGGCCTATGGCAACTTCGAAAACGAAGTGGACAAGGTGCTGCAAAGCTACTTCAATGCCTGTGCTATCCGCATGAGCTGCGTCGATCTGGCGCGGGCATTCATCTATCTGGCCAACCGTGGTGTGCCACTGGGCGAGAGCGTACCGCTGCTGCCCGCCCGCACCACCAAACAGGTCAACGCCCTGCTCGCTACCTGCGGTCTCTATGATGAGGCGGGCGATTTTGCCTATCGGGTCGGCATGCCGGGCAAATCGGGTGTCGGCGGCGGTATCATCGCCCTGATCCCGGGCGAGCTCTGCGTCTGTGTCTGGTCGCCCGAGCTCAACAAAGCCGGCAACTCGCTGGCGGGCACGGCGGCGCTGGAGCTGCTGGCCGAGCGGCTGGGTCGCTCCATTTTTTAACCTTGTTCACTATGAATCGAGAAATCACCATGAAACGACATCTTCGCTTCCTGCAGGCCGCGCTGGCGACCTTACTGCTCTGGTGTGCCCTGCCCGCCGTGGCAGGGGAGTTGCCACCGCTCTCGCTGGCCGATGCCAAGGCCAAACAGGCTGTCATCCTGGATACCCGCGCCAGCTACTTCTATCAGGGGTGGCCGATGGAAGGGGAGAAGCAGGGCGGTCATGTGGCGGGCGCCGAGAACCTCTCTGCCGAGTGGAAATACAGCGATGAAGAGTGGC
>NZ_QAJD01000155.1:25093-35095 GCF_003061465.1 Aeromonas sp. HMWF017 | reverse complement strand
CGGTTGCCCTCTACGGTGCGTCCCGCGAAGTGGCCGAGGTGGCTCGTCTGCTGCGCAAGCAGGGGATCAAGCAGCTGTTCGAGTTGCAAGGGTGGCAAGCCGCACCGCGCGAGTCGCTGGCACGCTGGCAGCAGCTGGTCTATCCGCGCTGGTTGGCTGACCTGCAAGAGGGCAAGCCGGTTGCCGCGGCGCCCAAGGGTGACTGGAAGCTGTTTGAAGTGGATTGGGGTTCACCCAAGGCCTACCTCATCAGCCACATCCCGGGGGCCGGTTATATCGATACCAACAGCCTCGAAGAGGAGCCGCTGTGGAACAAGGTCTCTGACGAAGCGCTCAAGAAGCTGCTGCTGGATAACGGCATCCGTCACGACACCACCGTAATCCTTTACGGTCGCAACACCATGGCGGCCGCCCGTGCCGCGCACCTGATGATGTATGCGGGGGTGGAAGATGTGCGCCTGCTGGACGGTGGCCTGGATGCCTGGTTTATCCAGCACCTGCGCACCGAAACCGGTCTGCCCAACAAATATGAGCCGGTGAAGGAGTTTGGCGTGGCCATTCCCGCTCACCCCGAGTACTACACCACGCTAAGTCAGGCGAAAGAGCTGCTCAAGAAGCCCGATAGCGCCCTGGTCAGCGTGCGCACCTGGGACGAGTTTGTCGGCAACACCTCAGGTTATAGCTACATCAAGCCGAAGGGCGATATCCCGGGGGCCAAGTGGGGTCACGGCGGGGTGGATGCCAACAGCATGAGTGATTTCCACAACCCGGACGGCACCATGAAGCCGGCCCGCGAGATCCTCGCCATGTGGGACCAGTGGAACATCGAGCCAACTCAGCAGGCTGCGTTCTACTGCGGTACCGGCTGGCGCGCCTCCGAGGCTTTCTTCTACGCCTGGCTGATGGACTGGAAACGGATCAGCGTCTACGACGGCGGTTGGTACGAGTGGAGCATGGATCCCAGGAACCCGACCGTGACCGGTGAGCGTCAGCCCGCCAAGTCATGATTGCGCGCTGGTGCTGAAAAGAAGAGGCCGGACAGAGATGTCCGGCCTTTTTCATTGCGCTCGCCACCCGGCCAGATAGCGAGGCTAAGTCGCTGATTATTGACGGCGATCCCGCTTTGCTCATCCCGCCATCTCGTGCCGTGCGATTGAACTAGGCTTCAAGAAACATCCTCGTGGTGAGGATGATCGAAGAAGAGGCCGCAATGAAAAAACTGATGATGATCCTGGTGTGCGCTTTGGGGCTGGTGGCATGCAGCTCCCAATACATCATGAGCACCAAGGATGGCAAGATGATCACCACAGAGAGCAAGCCCAAGCTGGATGAGAGCACCGGCATGTATCGCTATTACGATCATGAAGGGCGTGAGGTAATGATCAAGAAAGATGACGTGACCCAAATCATGGAGCGCTAAGCGCTCTCTTGCCGCAAGGGCCGCTCTCTGCGGCTCTTCTCTTTTGCCGAAAAGTCGTGCTGTTTTCTCTGTTGATCCCCGCACATTCGCAGCAAATTCAGCCGTGATACAGCTTCCGTTATGGTTTAACCCTTATCATCACACTCCATTTTTTATTGGAGGTGTTATGTCCTTGATGTCTATCTGGAATTCCCGTTTTTCCGCGCGCAGCTTGCTGGGTGGTGTCTTGCTGGTGGTGGCGTCAGCCAGCCATGCCGGTGACGATCAGTTCACGCTGGGGCGGACGATTTTACTGGGAGCCGGTGATCATGGTGCGACAATTCCTTTGGTGATTTGCCGTCAGACCAAATATATCAAGGTGAAGGCGGAGCGTGATTTGACCCTGGATCGGGTGGTGGTGACCTATGGTGGTGACCGTACCAAGACCATTCATTTTGATCGGGATATGAGCAGTGATAAAGAGACCGAGTGGAAATCACTGGGTTCGCGTCGTTGTGTGAAAAAGATCGAAGTGTACGGTAATTCAGAGCGTAGCAAAGCGGGCGTGAAAGTATTCGGCCGCAAATAATTGATGTGGTGTGTCTGCGCACACAGATGAGTTAAAAATAATGGCGAGCCTTGGCTCGCCATTATTTTTTATGGTCGGGTTCGCTATTTTTTCGGCCGAAATGGCTTGATGACAGTTTCATCGCACTCGAGATACGGCCCTTCCATCAAATCGATACAGTAGGGGATGGCAGGGAAAACTGCATCCAGACATTCGCGGATTGATTTGGGTTTGCCCGGCAGATTGACGATCAGGGTATCGTCGCGCAGCCCGGCAGTCTGGCGCGACAGAATGGCGGTCGGCACAAATTTGAGGGATTCGGCCCGCATCAGCTCGCCAAAGCCCGGCATCAAGCGATCACATACTGCCTCGGTCGCTTCCGGCGTGACATCCCGCTTGGCCGGACCGGTGCCGCCTGTGGTGACGATGAGACAGCACTGCTCCTCATCCGCCAGTCGGATCAGGGTCGCTTCAATCTGATCCTGTTCATCGGGGATCACCTGATAGACAGGTTCCCACTCCGAGGTCAGATAGGCGTTCAGGGTGTCGATGATGGCCTTGCCGGAGAGGTCTTCATAGATGCCCGCGCTGGCGCGATCGCTGACGGTGACGATACCGATTTTTGCCTTGCTCATGGTCTGCTCTTGAATGTCCGATAAAAGTGGCAATTAAAATAACATAATCAGTGAGATATGTTAAACCGTCAGGAGATGACGCGGGTCGGTGAGGGAAGAATAAAGTGTCGAATGAAGCAAAATAAGGCCACCCGGATTTTTATTTGCAATAAAAAACAGAAAATCACAACCTAAAATGTATAAGTGTTTTATCTCGCCTGAATTAAAAACAATCGCTTGTTTCCAAACACAATTAAAATAGATAGACACCCTCGTAGTGACCATTGTCCTGTTTGGTCCCCAGTGGATGGATTGAACCCTTTTTAGCCGCGTCGTATATACAGATTTATATGGCTGGGACGTGATGGTGTGGTACCGCAGTGTGTTGCCAGCAATAGTCGCCAAGGAGGGCATATGGAGTTGCCTGATTTTGACACCCTGAAGGAGTTGGCTGCGAGTGAGCCCTCCCGGCTGGATGCGATTCTGGAGCAGCAGATCGACCTGTTGATGGCCCGTGCGAGCCCTGATCAGCAGCGCCGTCTGCGCGGGTTGCAGTTCAAGATTGATGGTCAGCGCCGTCTGGCGAAAAACAATCTTGATAGCTGTATCCGGATTACCAACATGATGCGGGAATCCTTTTATTTGATGCGCAGCGAAATGAGCCAGTTCAGAGAAGAGGGGGACCCTCCATCTGAAAGCGATGGCAGTGGTAAAATAATCCATCTGGCGGACTATCGACGTCGTAAATAATCTGCAATAACCCCCTTGGTTGATATTTCAGCCAAATCGGCGAGGCCATAATAAAGGGAATTGCTGGCGACCTGATTGTTATGGTTTTTAATGTTACTCGTAATGTATTTGTGATGTGATCTCTTTTCTCCTTCTTGTAATAACTAATTAGTCAGGTTGTGATAGGGGTGGATGAATAACAGTAAAAGTTAGGCTAATATGGCCGAAATTTTTATTGCTACGACTCGAAGGGATTATGAGAAGTATCACACCAAGACGGGTGTTGTCGCGGGAGCAACAGACAGAGATCACCCGCATTATCGTCAAGGTGGGTCAGATGTTGGCCCAGTTCGGGGCGGAGAGCCGGATCATCGAGCAGACCACGGTGCGGCTGGGGATGGCGCTGGGGCTGGAGAGTGTCGAAATGGCCATCTCTTCCAGTGCCATCGTGCTCACCAGTCTCTATCAGGGGGGTTGCGTCACCACTACCCGGCGGGTGCGCGAACATGGCATCAATATGCAGGTGGTGTGCGAGATCCAGCGGATCTGCATCATGGCGGAAAAAGAGCTGATCGGTGCCCGTGAAGTGCGCCAGCGGCTCGAGGCCATCGTCCCCTTTCACTATCACCCCTGGCTGGTGGTCCCCATGGTGGGGCTCTCCTGTGGTGCCTTTAGCCTGCTGTTTGGCGGTGACTGGCCCATCTTCCTGGTGACCTGTTTTTCGTCTGCCGTGGCGATGCGGGTGCGCCAGCTGATGGCCCGCCATCACCATAGCCCGCTCATCAACTTTGCCGCCACCGGCTTTATTGCCACCTTGCTCTCCTCCAGCGCCACCTTTTTTAACTGGGGTGACCAGCCTTATCTCGCCATGGCGGCCAGCGTGCTGCTGCTGGTGCCGGGCTTTCCGCTGATCAATGCCGTCTCCGACATGGTGAAGGGCTACTTCAACATGGGCTTGGCCCGCTGGGGGACTGCGACCCTGCTGACCATCAGCGCCGCCATAGGTATCATTTTGGCCATGTCGGTCACCGGGATCTGGGGGTGGAAGGTATGAAGGCTGTCGACTCTGTATCGGCCAGCGGGAACGGGGTTGCCCTGCTCACCATCAGCGCACGGATCAATACCGGCATCATTCTCGCCATGTCGGTCACGGGGATCTGGGGGTGGAAAGTATGATGGATTTGCTCTGGCTACTGGCCAAGGATGCCTTCTGGTCCTCCATCCCGGCGGTGGGGTTTGCCATGCTGTTCAACGTGCCACCACGGATGCTGAAGTATTGCGCCATGGGCGGCGCGCTGGCCCACAGCCTGCGTACCTTGCTGATCCACTACGGCATGCCCATCGAGTGGGCGACGCTGGCGGCGGCGACCACGGTCGGCTTTGTCTGCGTCTACTGGTCGCGCCGTCTGCTGGCACCGCGTCCGGTGTTCAGCGTTGCTTCCATCATTCCGATGATCCCGGGTAGTTATGCGTTCAAGACTATGATTGCGGTGGTAGAGCTCAACATCAACGGCGTGACCATGGAGTTGATCCAGAGTGCGGTGGAGAACGGCCTCAAGGCGCTCTTTATCGTCGGTGCCCTCAGTTTCGGTTTGGCGATCCCCTCTCTGGTCGTGTACCGTAACCGCCCCATAATCTGACAGACGGTGAGAGGCCCCATGAAGATTTCCATGATTGCCGCCATGGCCCACGACAGGGTGATCGGCAAGGACAACCAGATGCCCTGGCATATGCCTGCTGACTTGGCCCACTTCAAGCGTGTCACCCTCGGTAAACCGGTATTGATGGGGCGCAAAACCTTCGAATCCATCGGACGACCGCTGCCCGGACGGCGCAATCTGGTGATCAGCCGCAATCCCGGCTATCAGGCCGAGGGCATTGAGGTGGTGGGCTCCGTCGAGGCGGCGCTGGCTCTTTTGGCAGGTAGCTCGGTGGGGGAGTTGATGGTGATCGGTGGTGGTCATCTCTATGCCGAGATGTTGCCGAGTGCGGATTGTCTCTACCTGACCCGCATCGATCTGGCGGTGGAGGGGGATACCCGTTTCCCCGTTTTTGACAATGGTCAGTGGCAACGTGTTGATTGCGAGAGCCACCCTGCCGATGAGAAGAACCCGTGCCCCTATAGCTTCGAGACCTGGCAGCGCCGCTGACGGGCGAATGCTAATGGGCAAAGAACAACAAGGGCATCTTCGGATGCCCTTGTTGTTCGGTTGCTTTTTCAAGACGGGATTAGATGCCTGAGCCGTCGTTCTCGCCATTTTCCTCGTGCAAACCGCACTCGCGCTTGAGGCCGAAGAAGCGGGTCTGCTCCTCGCTCATGCCCGGCTCCCACTTGGCGGTGGTGTGGACATCGCCCACCGAGAGATAACCCTGCTCCCACAGCGGGTGGTAGGGGAGGTCGAACTCCTTGAAGTAGTAGAAGACATCCTTGTTGCTCCAGTCGATCACCGGCAGGAACTTGAAGCGGTCGCGCTGGATGCCCAGCACCGGCAGCTTGCCACGGCTGCCGGACTGCTCCCTGCGCAGGCCGGAGAACCAGGTCTGGGCCCCCATCTCACGCAGGGCGCGGTCCATCGGCTCCACCTTGTTGAGCTGGTTGTAGCGGGTGATCCCCTCCACCCCCTGCTCCCACAAGAGACCGAAGCGCGCCTCCTGCCAGGCAGGGCTGAGCTCGGCCCGGTAGATCTTCAAGTTGAGCGCGAGGCGCTCGGTCAACTCGTCGATGAAACGGTAGGTCTCGGGGAACAGATAACCGGTATCGGTCAGCACTACCGGCACGTCGGCCCGCTCGCGGCTTACCAGATGGAGCATCAGCGCCGCCTGAATGCCGAAGCTGGATGAGAGCACATGCTCCCCCGGCAGATTGGCCAGGGCCCAGCGCACCCGCTCGGGGGCACTCATGGGATCCAGCTCCCGGTTGAGGGGCGCGAGTGCCTCGACTTGCTCCTCACGGCCGAGGGCCAGCAGTGCCTGCAGGTCAAGGCGGCCATCTTCAGTGACATTAAGCGGCAGATTAAGCGGCATAGAAGTCCCTCGCAGAATCGATAACGGGGGCAATTACCCCAACCCGGATCACGAAGTCGCCGAAGCACTCACCCTGATTGCGCTCGGTGGCCCAGCGGCCGATCAGCTCGTCCAGTTCGGCCAGGATCTGCGGCTCGGTGATGTTCTCCTTATAGAGGCGCGGAATGCGGGTCCCCTCCAGATTGCCCCCCAGATGCAGGTTGTAGCGGCCGGGAGCCTTGCCCACCAGACCCACTTCCGCCAGCATGGCGCGGCCGCAGCCGTTGGGGCAGCCGGTGACCCGGAAGATGATGGCGTCATCGGCGAGATCGTGCTTGGCCAGTAAGCCTTCGATGTCGGTGACAAACGCCGGCAGCATGCGCTCGGCCTCGGCCATCGCCAGCGGGCAGGTGGGCAGGGCCACACAAGCCATGGACTGCTTGCGCTGCTCGCTTACGCCGTCATCCAGCAGGCCGTATTGGCGCGCCAGCCCTTCGATGCGGGCTTTTTCGCTGGCAGGTACCCCGGCGATGATCAGGTTCTGGTTGGCGGTCAGGCGAAAATCCCCCTGATGCACCCTGGCGATCTCCAGCATGCCGGTTTTGAGCGGCTTGCCCGGGAAGTCCAGTAGGCGGCCATTCTCGATAAACAGGGTGAGGTGATGCTTGCCGTCGATCCCCTCTACCCAACCGAAGCGATCGCCACGGCTGGTGAACTCATAGGGACGCACTTCGCCAAACTGGATGCCGGCACGGCTCTCCACCTCGGCCTTGAAGGCTTCGACGCCGACGCGCTCGAGGGTGTACTTGGTCTTGGCATTCTTGCGGTTGACCCGGTTGCCCCAGTCGCGCTGGGTGCTGACCACGGCGGCCGCCACCTCCAGCACGTGGGAGAGTGGAATAAAGCCAAAATCGCTCGCCTTGCGCGGGTAGGTGCTGGTGTCGCCGTGGGTCATGGCCAGCCCCCCGCCCACCAGTACGTTGAAGCCAACCAGCTTGCCATTCTCGGCAATGGCCACGAAGTTGAGGTCGTTGGCGTGGATATCCACGTCGTTGTGAGGCGGGATCACCACAGTGGTCTTGAATTTGCGCGGCAGGTAGTTGGAGCCCAGGATCGGCTCCTCGTCCTGTCCCTGTTTTTCACCGTCCAGCCAGATCTCCACGTAGGCGCGGGTCTTGGGCAGCAGGTGCTCGGAGATCTTCTTGGCCCACTCGTAGGCCTCCTGATGCAGCTCGGACTCCACCGGGTTGCTGGTGCAGAGCACGTTGCGGTTCACGTCGCCCGCAGTGGCGATGGAATCGATGCCGGTGCTGTTGAGGGTCTGGTGCATCAGCTTGATGTCGCGCTTCAATACTCCGTGGAACTGGAAGGTCTGACGGGTAGTCAGGCGGATGCTGCCGTAGAGGCTGTGCTCTTCGGCGAACTTGTCGATGATCTGCCACTGGGCCGGGGTGATGATCCCACCCGGCAGGCGGGCACGCAGCATGACGTTGTGCAGCGGCTCCAGCTTCTGGGCTGCGCGCTCCGGGCGGATGTCGCGGTCATCCTGCTGATACATGCCGTGAAAGCGGATCAGCTGGAAGTTGTCGCCGTTGAAGCCGCCGGTGAGCGGGTCCTGCAGATCCTGCTCAATGGTGCCGCGCAGGAAGTTGCTTTCGCGCTTGAGGCGCTCGTTGTCGGCCAGCGGCCCTTCGACCGGTCCCGCTTTTGGGTGAGAAAGAGGTTGTTTGCTCATCAATAGACATCCCTTTGATAACGTTTGGCACGACGCAATTCGCTCAAATACTCTTCTGCTTCCTCACGGCTCTTGTGGCCGTGTTCGGCAATCACTTCCAGCAGGGCCTCCTGCACATCCTTGGCCATCTTGTTGGCGTCACCACACACATAGAAGTGAGCGCCTGCTTCCAGCCACTGGTAGAGCTCAAGCCCTGCCTCGCGCAGGCGGTCCTGCACATAAATCTTGTTGGCCTGATCCCGGCTGAAGGCCAGGGAGATCTTCGACAGCAGCCCCGATTTCACATAACGCTGCCACTCCACCTGATAGAGGAAATCCTGGGTAAAGTGGGGGTTGCCGAAGAAGAGCCAGTTCTTGCCTTCCGCGCCCTGAGCTTCCCGCTCCTGCATAAAGGCACGGAACGGGGCGATGCCGGTGCCCGGGCCCACCATGATGACGGGGGTGTCGGGGTTTTGCGGCAGGCGGAAGTTGTCGTTGTGCTCCACGAATACCCGCACCTCGCCATCCTCAATCAGCCGATCTGCCAGATAGGAGGAGGCTGCGCCAGAGCGCACTGTGCCATCTTCCTGTGGATAGCGCACCACGCCGACGGTCAGGTGCACCTCCTCTTCCACTTCGCTCTGGGCGGAGGCGATGGAGTAGAGGCGCGGGGTGAGGGGACGTAGCAACCCGATCAGCTGCTCGGCCGTGAGGGCGGTCGGGAAGCGTTTCAGCACATCCACCACTTGGGCAGAGGCGACCAGTGCATTGACCTGGGCCTTGTCACCGGCCAAGTCTTTCAGCGCCGCATTGTCCGATATGTCAGCGAGCCCTGTGATAAAGCCGCCGTGCAGCCGGGTCAGTTCGAAGTGACCGGTCAGTGCGGCGCGCAAGGTGCCGTGAGCCGTGGCTTCATCGCCAGAGAGGCCGGTCAGGGCCAGCACTTCGCCCACCAGTTCGGCGTCATTGTCGAACCAGACACCGAGGGCATCCCCCGGCTGATAGGTGAGGCCGGAGTCGGCCAGATTGATCTCGATATGGCGGATATCCTTGGTGGAATCCCGGCCGGTGATCTTCTGATTGACCGACAGGCGGGCAGGGAAGGGGTTCTCCTTGCTGTACTGGCTGTGGCCAACCGCCTGCTGCACCGAGCTGGTCACGCTGCTGCTGGCCGCTCCGGTAGAGAGGGTCGTGGCAATGGCGTTGAGCGCTTGTTCGCCCCACGACTTGGCGGCATCCTGATAATCCACATCGAGGCTGGCGAGTTCATAAATGCGCTCGGCCCCAGCTTTGGCGAGGAAGTCGTCAAAATCTTTGCCGGTCTGGCAGAAAAATTCGTAGGAGCTGTCACCCAGCCCCAGTACCGCGAACTTGAGGCCGTCCAGCTTGCCGATCTTGCCTTTTTTAAGCTGCTCGAACAGATCGACGGCGCTCTCCGGCGGTTCACCCTCCCCGTAAGTGCTCACTACCACCAGCAGGTGGCTCTCTTTCTTGAGCTGCTTGGGTTTGTAGTCGGCCATCGACGCTAGGGTGACCGGTAGACCGCGGGCCTCGGCCTGCGCCTTGATGGCAGTGGCGACACCTTTGGCGTTGCCGGTCTGGGAGCCGTAGAGAATGGTCAGGCTGCCACTGGGCGTAGCCACGGCGGCGCTGGCTGCAACGCTTTGGTGACCGGTCTGGGAGAGGCCGTAGAGATATCCGCTCACCCAGGCCAGTTGCTGGGTATTGAGGGTCGAGAGTACCTGACCCAGCTGACGTTGCTGCTCGTCAGAGAGGGGGGAGAGGTTGAATGGGGAATCCTTCAATTGCATCACACGCGTCTTCCATGGTCTGATTTTTGGCCAGATTAAAGGGCGTGTTGTCTAACAACAAAGAATAAAAATATCTTCTTTATTCCATTATTGAATTTATAAAGTGATTTGGCGGTAAAGGAGATAGAAAAACGCCCCGCAGTTGCGGGGCGTGTTTATTGGCT
>NZ_QAJD01000155.1:15745-25074 GCF_003061465.1 Aeromonas sp. HMWF017 | reverse complement strand
TGAACCTTACTTCTGCGGACGCAAGGCCGGGAACAGGATCACGTCGCGGATGGTGTGGCTGTTGGTGAACAGCATGACCAGACGGTCGATACCGATACCCTGACCGGCAGTCGGCGGCAGGCCGTGTTCCAGCGCGGTGACGAAGTCGGCGTCGTAGAACATGGCTTCGTCGTCGCCAGCTTCTTTCTGATCAACCTGATCCTGGAAGCGCTTGGCCTGGTCTTCTGCATCGTTCAGCTCGGAGAAGCCGTTGGCCAGCTCGCGGCCACCGATGAAGAATTCGAAGCGGTCGGTTACGTCCGGGTTCACGTCGTTGCGGCGAGCCAGCGGAGAAACGGCAGCCGGGTACTCGGTGATGAAGGTCGGTTGCAGCAGCATGTGCTCCACGGTCTCTTCGAAGATCGCGGTGATCACGTGGCCCAGCTCCCAACCCTTCATCAGCTCGATGTGCAGACGCTTGGCAACGGCCTTGGCGCTCTCGAGGGTAGCCAGATCGTCCAGGGTCACATCCGGGTTGAACTTCAGGATGGACTCGACCATGGTGAGGCGCTGGAACGGCTGACCGAAATCGATGGTCAGGCCCTCTTCGCCCTCTTTGGCGTAACGGATCTTGGTGTCGCCCAGAATGTCCTGTGCCAGGGTGCGCAGCAACTCTTCGGTCAGGTCCATCAGATCGATGTAGTCGGCGTAGGCCATGTAGAACTCGATCATGGTGAACTCGGGGTTGTGACGAACCGAGATACCTTCGTTACGGAAGTTGCGGTTGATCTCGTAGACACGCTCGAAACCACCGACCACCAGACGCTTCAGGTAGAGCTCCGGAGCGATACGCAGGTACATATCGATGTCCAGCGCATTGTGGTGAGTGACGAACGGACGCGCGGAGGCTCCACCCGGGATGACTTGCATCATCGGGGTTTCCACTTCCATGAAGCGCTTTTCATTGAAGAATTTACGGATACCGGCAACCACCTGGGTGCGGATCATGAAGGTCTTGCGGGACTCTTCGTTGGCGATCAAATCCAGGTAGCGCTGGCGGCAGCGCGCTTCCTGGTCGGTCAGGCCTTTGTGCTTCTCGGGCAGCGGACGCAGCGCCTTGGTCAGCAGGCGGATATCGGAAACGTGAACGGAGAGCTCACCGGTCTGGGTCTTGAACAGGGTACCTTCGACACCCACGATGTCGCCCAGATCCCACTTCTTGAACTGCTCGTTGTAGAAACCTTCCGGCAGGTCGTCACGGGTGACGTAGACCTGGATCTTGCCGGCCATGTCCTGCAGGGTGGCGAAAGAAGCCTTGCCCATGATCCGGCGGGTCATGATGCGACCGGCAATCTTCACCCGTTTACCCAGGCTCGTCAGCTCCTCGGCGCTCTTGTCGTCGAACTCTGCGTGCAGATCGCCAGAGAGGCTGTCGCGACGGAAGTCGTTGGGGAAAGGATTACCCTGGGCGCGCAGGGCGGCCAGCTTGGAACGACGCTCGGTCATCTCGTTGTTGAGTTCGAGAGTTTGGTCGACTTCCGGAGTGATGGTTTGTTCAGACATGGTGATTCCTGCTTGTTTACAGACCTGATTTCAGGCTGGCTTCGATAAACTTGTCCAAGTCACCGTCGAGCACCGATTGGGTATTACGGGTTTCGACGCCGGTGCGCAGATCCTTGATACGGGAGTCATCCAGCACATAGGAACGGATCTGGCTGCCCCAACCGATATCAGACTTGGTCTCTTCCAGGGCTTGTTTCTCAGCGTTCTGCTTCTGAATTTCCAGCTCGTAGAGCTTGGCTTTCAGCTGCTTCATACACTGGTCTTTGTTTTTGTGCTGGGAACGGTCGTTCTGGCACTGTACCACGACACCGGTCGGAACGTGGGTAATACGCACCGCGGATTCGGTTCGGTTAACGTGCTGACCACCGGCACCGGAGGCGCGGTAGACGTCGATCCGCAGATCCGCCGGGTTGATCTCGATATCAATATCGTCGTCGATCTCGGGGTAGACGAACACAGAACAGAAGGAGGTGTGACGGCGGCCACCGGAATCGAACGGGGACTTGCGAACCAGACGGTGTACGCCAGTTTCGGTACGCAGCCAGCCGAACGCATATTCGCCGGTGAACTTGATGGTGGCGGATTTGATGCCGGCCACGTCGCCTTCGGAGCATTCAATCAGCTCCGGCTTGTAGCCGTGGGCATCGCCCCAGCGCAGGTACATGCGCAGTACCATGTTGGCCCAATCCTGTGCTTCGGTACCACCAGAGCCGGACTGGATGTCGATATAGCAGTCGGAGCCGTCGTGCTGACCGGAGAACATGCGGCGGAACTCGAGATCCACCAGCTTGGCTTCCAGCTGTTCGGATTCGGCGATGGCTTCGTTGAAGGTCTCTTCGTCTTCCCCTTCCACGGCCAGGCTCACCAGCATCTCGACGTCATCCACGCCCTGGGTCAGGGTGTCGATGGTGCCGACCACGTTTTCCAGCGCAACGCGCTCTTTGCCCAGCGCCTGTGCGCGCTCGGGTTCATTCCATACGTCCGGCTGTTCCAGCTCGGCGTTGACCTCTTCTAGACGCTCTTTCTTGGCGTCATAGTCAAAGGTACCCCCTAAGAAGCTCGGTCCGCTCAGACAGCTCCTTAAGTTTATTTAATACGGGATTAACTTCGAACATCGTGAAAACTCTCAGGGTCGATGTGATTTAAAAACGGGATATTCTAGCCAATTGTGGAAGGAATAAACAGGGTTGCCTTGGCTTGTGCGGCTCATGCCGTCAATTTCTGGTGCACTTTTCTCCACCTCGGTAGAAAATATCGCCCGCCGACCCATTTTCAGGTTCAGTTTTGGCCATTCGGGTCGCTAATGACTACGTGTAGTGTTGTGCAATTTAGGGAAAAACCCGCTCCTCACCTCAATAAGAAGAACACATGATGAAAAACCTGTCACTCAAGCAGAAGATACTGTTGTCAGTGGTGATCGCCCTTTCGTTGGTGATTTTGTTGCTCTCCTGGCAGAGCTATAGCAGCCAGAAGTCCCTGTTGCTGCAAGGCAGCCAGGAGCAGTTGCAACGGCTGGGTACCCAGCAGGCCGAGCGTGTCAGCGACTGGCTCGCCGCCCGTCGCGACGTGATCCAGGCGCTCGGCAACAAGGCCGGTGCAGACCCCCTCAATGCCTTGCAACAGGCACAAGTTTCCGGCCGTTTCCAGCTCACCTATTTCGGTGAGAGCAGCGGCAAGATGAATGACTCTGATCCCTCCATCAACCGCGATGGCTACGACCCGCGCTCCCGTGGCTGGTATCAGGAGGCGATGAGCAAAGGTGGCCTGATTGTCACCAAGCCCTATCTCGACGTGGCTTACAACATCATGGTGGTGACGCTGGCCCAGCCGGTTTCTGGCGGGGTCGTCGGTGGTGACCTCTCCATCGCCTCGCTGGTGGAAGACGTGACCAAGATGCAGCTGCCTGCCGACGGTTTCGCCATCATGATGCACAAGGATGGCACCATCATCGCCTACAAGGATGCCGCCAAGGCGATGAAACCGGCCAGCGAGATCGACAACGATCTGACCAATGCGCTGATCGAGCAGAGCAAGTCGAGCAAGGATCTGGTGCCGGCCTATTTCGACAGCGAAGGTCGCGACAAGCTGCTGTGGGCGGCTGATATCCCCGACACCGATTGGGAACTGGTGCTGGTGCTGGACAAGGCCGCGCTGGAAGCGCCGCTCTCCTCCCTGCTGATGACCCAGCTGGGGATGGCGCTGCTGGTGCTGGTGGGTAGCATCCTCGCTATCTCCTGGCTGGTCAGCATGCTGCTTGGCCCGCTCACCAAGGTCTCCCAGGCGTTGGCCCGCATTGCCGATGGTAACGGTGATCTGACCCAGCGCATCAAGATCGACGCCAACGACGAAGTGGGCCAACTGGCCAACAGCTTCAACCGTTTCGTCGGCAGCCAGCATCAGCTGATCGGCAATATCCGCCAGCTGGCCAACGAGCTGAACGCCGATGCCGAGCGCAGTCTGGTAACCAACCAGGCCGCGGTGGACGAGCTGCAGCGTCAGCAGCAGGAGGTGACCATGGTCGCCACGGCGGTTACAGAGATGGCGAGCGCCACCATGGAGATCGCCGGTAACGCCGAGAACACCGCCGCCGCAGCTCAGCAATCTGCCCAGAGCAGTGAGCAGGGCAAGATGCTGGTCAACAAGACCCGCCAGTCCATCAATGGTCTGGCCGAAGAGGTGGGGCAGGCGACCGAGGTGATCGGCGAGCTGAGCCGCCACGCGCAGGCCATCACCAGCATCCTCTCCACCATTCAGGGGATTGCCGAGCAGACCAACCTGCTGGCGCTGAACGCGGCCATTGAAGCGGCCCGCGCCGGTGAGCAGGGGCGTGGTTTTGCGGTGGTGGCTGACGAGGTGCGGGTGCTGTCACGTCGTACCCAGGACTCCACCCAGCAGATCCAGTCCACCATCGAGACCCTGCAGCAGACCACTGCCCGTGCGGTAAGCCTGATGCAGACCAGTCAGGGGCTGGCGGACAACAGCGTGCAGGATGCCGATCAGGCGGTGCGCGCGCTGGAAGAGATCACCAGCGCCATCTCCCTCATCTCCGACATGGCGGGTCAGATCGCCACTGCCGCCGAGGAGCAGACTCAGGTGACCGGCGAGATCACCCAAAACACCACCGCCATCAAGGATGTGAGTGACGAGATCACCGCCGCCGCCATGCGCGATCTGGATCAGGCCCACAGCCTCAAAGGGCGTGCAGCTGACCTGAACCAGCAGGTGTCGACCTTTATCCTGTAAGGTGCAACTCACGGCCTATTCCGGCTGAGATAAACAAGCCCCGCCCTCTGTCGAGTGCGGGGCTTTTTGTTGTTCGGAGGAGTGCGGGATGTGGGGACTTCGGGTTTACTGAGTTGCTTGCGGGTCACCTTGATGGCGGATACGAGCCCCGGCTCTGCCTGCGTCAGCTGGCGAGTCGATAACAAACAAAGAGCCCACCGAAAGGTGGGCTCTGATCATATACGTCTGACGGAAAGGGAATTACAGGAATGGCATCGCCATAAACAGCTTGATCACCATGGCGTTGATGATGTCGATAAAGAAGGCGCCCACCATGGGCACCACCAGAAACGCCAGGTGGGAGGGACCGAAGCGCTGGGTAATGGCCTGCATGTTGGCGATGGCTGTCGGTGTGGCCCCCAGGCCAAAGCCGCAGTGACCTGCCGCCAGCACGGCTGCATCGTAATTTTTGCCCATGACCCGGAAGGTGACGAAGATGGCGTAGAGCGCCATCGCCACTGTCTGGGCGGCCAGCAGAATGAAGATGGGCAGCGCCAGGCTGGCCAGATCCCACAATTTCAGGCTCATCAGTGCCATGGCGAGGAACAGCGACAGGCTGACGTTGCCCAGCAGGGAGACCTCGCGATCGCTCACTTCATGCCAGTTCAGCAGGGTCAGGACGTTGCGTAGCAGCACGCCGACAAACAGCACGCAGACAAAGATCGGCAGCTCGAAGGCGCCCCCTTTGAGGGAAGCAGAGAGCAGCTCGCCGCCCTTGAGGCTGATGGCGATCAGCGCCAGCGTTTCGATAACGCTGAAAGTGGTGAGGGGGCGCTCCATATCAGGCATTTCGAAGCCTTGGGGGGCCTCATCCTGATTGTGCTCCTCACCGGGCACCTGCACTTTCTTCACCAGATAGCGAGCCACCGGGCCACCGATCAGGCCGCCCAGCACCAGACCGAAGGTGGCACAGGCGATGGCGAGCTCAGCGGCGGATTGCACGCCGTATTTCTCGGAGAAGGTAGCGCTCCAGGCAGCCCCGGTGCCGTGGCCGCCGGAGAGAGTGATGGAGCCTGCCAGCAGCCCCATGTGGGGATCCAGACCGAGCAGGGTCGCCAGACCGACACCCAGACTGTTCTGCACCAGCAGCAGGCCGGTGACCACCATCAGGAAGGTAACCACCGCCTTGCCGCCGCGTTTCAGGCTGGCGAGATCGGCGGAAAGACCGATGGAGGCGAAGAAGGCCAACATCAGCGGGGTTTGCAGACTGGTATCAAATTGCAGCTCCATTTGCAGGGTGGAGCGCAGCAGCAGCAGTACCAGCGCGACCACCAGGCCGCCGGCTACCGGTTTGGGGATGTTGAAGGTACGCAGCAGCCCGACTCGGGTAACCAACACCCGGCCAAGCAGCAATACCAGAGTGGCAGCGACCAGCGTTGCGTAGGAATCAAGTTGTAACATTCAGTACTCCCATGTTGATTGGCTGTGCCTTCGGGGTGAAGACTCACAGATTCAGCCGGGATAAAAACAGTGTGGCTTAATGTGCCAGCAAAGAAGGGGAAACATCTCCCCGCCCCAGCAAATATGGGGCTTGTGCGGGCCTGAAATGCTCAGGCATCCAGATGAGATTTTAGTAAAATCCGGCGGATTGTAGCAAAAAGCATCGTTTAATTCCATCTTTGTCGTATTAATGCTCGTTTTAGTGTCTTATTGTGAAATTTAACACCATTGAGGTATGGCAACTAAACGCCGAAAAGGAGCAGAGAACGGCTGTCATTTGGGGCGTCAGTCTCTATAATTCGCCGGTTTCCAGCCCGCGGCGGAAACGGACGGGATCCGAGCAGCCGGTTCGCCCCGCATGGTTTATCATTCGCGGGTTTTCGGCCCACAGAGAGGAGAGGGTGTGAAGAAGTCCATCTACATCGCCTACACAGGCGGCACCATAGGGATGCAGCGTTCCGACCACGGTTATGTGCCGATGGCGGGCTTTATGGAAGACTGTCTGGCGCGGATGCCCGAATTCCATCGTCCCGAGATGCCGGATTACCATATCCACGAATATGCCCCTCTCATCGACTCCTCCGACATGACCCCGGCGGACTGGCAGCGCATCGCCGAGGATATTCGCGACAACTACGACAAGTACGACGGTTTCGTCATTCTGCACGGCACCGACACCATGTCGTTCACCGCCTCGGCGCTCTCCTTCATGCTGGAAGATCTGCACAAACCGGTCATCATCACCGGCTCCCAGATCCCGCTCGCCGAGCTGCGCTCCGACGGTCAGCAGAACCTGCTCAACGCCCTCTATATTGCTGCCAACTACCCGATCCACGAGGTGACGCTGTTCTTCAACAACCAGCTCTATCGCGGCAACCGCAGCAAGAAGGTGCACGCCGATGGCTTCCACGCCTTCGATTCGCCCAACTATCCGCCGCTGCTCAACGCCGGGATCGCGATTTCGCTGGAAGCGGGCGAGCTGGGCGTGCCCTCCGAGCGCCCGCTGGTGCTGCACGACATCACCCCCCAGCCGATCGGCGTGGTGACCCTCTATCCGGGTATCTCCAGCGAGGTGATCGCCAACATCCTGCAACAGCCGGTGAAGGCGCTGATCCTGCTCTCGTTCGGGGTCGGCAATGCGCCGCAGAACCCGGCCATGCTGGCGCTGCTCTCCGAGGCATCGGCCCGCGGCGTCATCATCGTCAACCTGAGCCAGTGCCTGCACGGCAAGGTCAACATGGGTGGTTATGCTACCGGCAACGCCCTGTCGCGGGCCGGGGTTATCTCGGGCTTTGATATGACCGCTGAGGCGGCGCTCACCAAGTTGCACTTCCTGCTGAGCCAGGACTTGCCCTCCCACCGCATTCGCGAGCTGATGCAGCAGTCGCTGCGCGGGGAGCTGACTCCCTGAGCGTTGCGGCCCTCACCCTAGCCCTCTCCCGGCGGGAGAGGGGATAGATCGAGGTGCTGTTGGCCACGAGGCTTGCCATGAAGCTCGCCGGCTGGTGGCCCGCTCACTGTCCGCAGGTACGAGCCTGCTCCCTTTTCCCCTGGCGGGAGAAGGGTTGGGGATGAGGGGGATGAGTCATCCTGCATAGATAGGAAAAAAGAGGGGAGCCATTATGGCTCCCCTCTCTGTTGTGGCCGCCGCAAGCGGCCTGCCGGGTCCGGCTCAGTGGTTGAGGTCGACCCGGACTATCTCTTCCTCGTCGCGATACTGACGCTTGAGCTCGCTCTTGCTCTTCATCACGATCTCGCCGTCACGGCCGATGTTCATGTGCTCCGGGTTGTCGAGGTGCATCGCCTGCCAGGCCATCACGGCTTGCAGCGACGTGGCCTTCTGCTCGTCGGTGAGGGGCTTGCCATCTGGCCACTTGCCCAGCTCGACTGCGGTCTTGAGCCGCTCGTACACCTCTGCGGGCATCTGCCTGATTGCTTGCAAAAACTCACCCTGTTGAAACGACATCCGGCCTTCTCCTTGAACTATTGAGCCATAAACTTCGGGGTCAGCCCGGCAGATCCTGGCGGGCTATGCAGGTAGATCCTGGCGGACTACGCCAGCCATCTGCTCCATCACCCGCACTACCTGACAACTGTACCCGAACTCGTTGTCATACCATACGTAGAGCACGCAGTGATCCCCCTCGGCGATGGTCGCCTGGGAGTCGACGATGCCCGCATAACGGGAACCCACCATGTCGGAGGAGACCAGCTCGGTGCTGGCGCTGAAGTCGATCTGGCGATGGAGGGCCGAGCTCAGCGCCATCTGTTGCAGATAGGCGTTCAGGCTCTCCCGATCGGTGGCCTGCTCCAGCGACAGATTGATAATCGCCAGCGACACGTTGGGGGTCGGTACCCGGATGGCGTTGCCGGTCAGCTTGCCCTTGAGCTCGGGCAGCGCCTTGGCCACGGCTTTGGCGGCGCCGGTGCTGGTCATCACCATATTGAGGGCGGCGCTGCGACCGCGGCGCTCCCCCTTGTGATAGTTGTCGATGAGGTTCTGATCGTTGGTGTAGGAGTGGACCGTCTCCACGTGGCCGTGGCGGATGCCGTACCGCTCCTGCATTACCTTGAGCACCGGGGTGATGGCGTTGGTGGTGCAGGAGGCGGCGGAGATAATCCTGTCATCCGGCCCGATGACCTCGTGGTTGACCCCGAACACCACGTTCTTCATCTCTCCCTTGCCGGGAGCGGTCAGCAACACCTTGCCGGCACCGCGCGCTTTCAGGTGCTCGGAGAGGCCTGCTTCATCGCGCCAGACCCCGGTGTTGTCGACGATCAGCGCATCGTGAATGCCGTAGGCGGTGTAGTCGATGTCGGCCGGGCTGTTGGCGTAGATCACCTGAATAAAGGTGCCGTTGGCGATGATGGCGCTGCGCTCCACATCCACCTCGATGGAGCCGTTGAAGGGGCCATGCACCGAGTCGCGGCGCAGCAGGCTGGCGCGTTTCTCCAGATCCCCGTCGCGACCGCCACGCACCACGATGGCACGCAGGCGCAGTGGATTAGCGGCGCCGGTGCGCTCGATCAGCAGGCGGGCCAGCAGGCGGCCGATACGGCCAAAG
>NZ_QAJD01000155.1:1905-15735 GCF_003061465.1 Aeromonas sp. HMWF017 | reverse complement strand
GCACCACGTCGGTCGGCTGCGGCATCTGGCTGCGGCCCAGGGCCGGTGCCAGTCGCGCTTGCAGATAGTCCTCGATCCCCGCCTCATCCTGATGATCCTGCCAGTAACCGACCGCCAGCTTGCCAAGATCTACCTCGGCGGCGGTGGGTTTCAGGGCCACGATGGCCTGGAGCAGGGGGAAGCTTTGCTGGATGGGGAGGGGGGCGCCCTGGTGGCGGCGGACGACCCGATGGGCCTTGAGGATATCGATGGTGGAGGCGTTTTGCAGCGGGCGGCCGTAGAGGGTGATCTCGACCCCTTGTTGTCGGTAGAGGCGACCAATCAAGGGCTGCATGGCTTCGGCGAGCTCCTGGCTCTCCTGCCACGTTTGCAGATAGTGCTCGTGGGTCATTGACCAGATCCTTTATTTCACGTTGTTGGTGCAAATAGAAAATTCGTCGAATGCAGATCAGTGTAGGGGTGTCGATTTCGTTATAGTATTCTGCAATCGCGGCCTTATACGGCGCGCGCATTGTAATGGATATGTAACCGGTTTGCTAGCCGGAGGTGGCCCGTAAAGGCGCCAGTTGTTACCAACCCGCGTTACCAACAAGATGTGAACCATGGCCAATTTCCCCCTGCGACAGACCTTCATCATGCTTTCAGTCGGCCTTGCCGTGGCTGGCTGCAATGACGATCGGATCCACAATATCTGCAGCAACCATGCCGAGCTCTGTCAGGATCTGGTGGACGATGGCTGGTGCCGCTACGAGCGTACCGATGTGATCCGCAGTCGCTTCTATCTCAAGGAAGAGGGGACGGATCGGCGCAAGTATGAGCTGATGCGTAACCTTGAGCGCTATCTCAAATGTGCCGAGCGTTCCACTAACATCGAGTACAAGAATGCCCGTGAGCAGAAGAGTCCACGGGTCGAGGGCATGCTGGCGGCCGGGGATCAGTTGGCCCAGCTCGATGCGGCGACCCGCAATTCACAAGATCCCTACCTGCTGCTCTGGCACTGGACCAACAACACCAACGAGTTGGCTCGTCAGCAGTTTATGGCGCTGGAAGGCACCAAGGCGCTGGATGAACCCGAGCTGCAACTGGCGCTCGGCGGTATCTACGCCAAGAGCGACCCCGAAAAGGCCATTGCCACTCTGCAGCACGGGCTCTCCCTCTATCAGGAGGGGGATAAGGTGAACAGCCGCATATTCACCTCCCTCAGCACCCTCTATATGGGCCAGAAACAGTATGGGCTGGCCTATCTGTGGGGCAAGGTGAGCGAATCGTTTCAGGATAGCCCCGAGGTCTCAGCCAAGCGTTTTGGCATCTACCACACCCTGAGCAAGACAGAGCAGGATGGTTACGATGTGCGGGCTGCCGAGATTGTCGAGCAGCTCAAACATGGCAACTACCGGCCCTGATGTAGTGATGACGACGTTCTCTTCGGCCAGCTGCTGGCCCAATCCGTTCGATCTCTCTTTCGTTCATGGTGAGGTACGTACCGATGGCCGCACGCTTGAGCGCCTCACGGTGCGCGCCGTGGTGCCCCGTGGCGACGAGCTGCTGCTGGTTCACTCCCGGGTTAACGGCGATCTGATGTTCCCCGGGGGCGGCATTGAAGCGGGGGAGAGCCACCATGTGGCACTCGCTCGCGAGCTGCTGGAGGAGTGCGGTGCCGAGCTGCGGGAAGTGGGGGGCCTGCTTGGCGAGACCCGTGAATATCGCGCCGCCCGCGAGCCGGGGTTCGATGCCTACTGCATCCGCTCGCTCTACTACTTGTGCCGGATTGGCGATCAGCTGGTGGCCCCGCAGCCGCAGCCCTACGAGATCCGCCTTGGCTTCGTGCCCGGCTGGTTTGCCCTCGACGAAGCGCTGCAGACCAACAAGACCCAGCTGGCGGGGCCCTGTCCCCAGTGGACGGCGCGGGAGACCCGAGTGCTGGCCCAGTTGCAACGCTGGCATCAGCAGGGGATCTTCGACAACGATTGTTGAGCACATCAAACGGAATCGGTCAGTGATACCAACAAAAAGAGCGCCAATAGGCGCTCTTTTTCATTGCGAGGGTGGCGGTTACTTGGCCACTCTGTCGTGCGAGATCATTTGACCTCTTCGCCCTTGGCTTGCAGATCAGCATGGTAGGAAGAGCGAACGAAAGGACCACAGGCTGCGTGGGTAAAGCCCAGCTCCATGGCGACATCTTTCAGCTCGTCAAACTCAGCGGGCGGCACGTAGCGTTTCACCGGCAGGTGGTGGCGGCTCGGCTGCAGATACTGGCCCAGGGTTAGCATGTTGACGCCGTGGGCGCGCAGATCCTTGAGCACCTCGACGATCTCTTCGTTGGTCTCGCCAAGGCCCATCATCAGACCGGATTTGGTCGGCACGTGGGGGTGCATCTCCTTGATGCGGCGCAGCAGCTCCAGCGACCACTTGTAGTCGGCACCCGGGCGGGCGACGCGATACATGCGCGGCGCGGTTTCCAGGTTGTGGTTGAAGACGTCCGGCGGGGTTTCGCGGAACACCTCAAGGGCCTGCTCCATCCGGCCACGGAAGTCCGGGGTCAGGATCTCGATGCGGGTCTGCGGACTGTGCTCGCGGATCTCGCGAATGCAGTCGGCGAAGTGCTGGGCACCGCCGTCGCGCAGATCGTCGCGGTCCACCGAGGTGATCACCACATACTTGAGGTTCATCTCCTTGATGGTCAGCGCCAGCTTCTTCGGCTCTTCCGGATCGAGTGCCAGCGGGCGGCCGTGGGCCACGTCGCAGAAGGGGCAGCGGCGGGTGCAGATGGCGCCCATGATCATAAAGGTGGCGGTGCCGTGGTTGAAGCACTCCGCCAGATTGGGGCAGGAGGCCTCTTCACAGACCGAGTGCAGCTTGTTCTTGCGCAAGGTGCTCTTGATGTGTTCGATCTTCTGGCTGGAGGGGGGCAGCTTGATCCGCATCCAGTCCGGTTTGCGAAGGAGTTCTTCGTTGGGATCCGGCATGAATTTCACCGGGATCAGGGCCATCTTGTCGCCATCGCGCAGCTTGACGCCCGGCTCCATACGAACGGGTTTGCTCATGATTCACTCTCGGTGTTTGTTATTGTTTGATAGCCAATCAGGCGGGCCAGCTCGGCCACCAGAATGGATTGCGCCTCGGCCACGCTTTGCGGGCCGCCCAGGGCGCTGGTCTGGGTCATGGCCATGCCCGCATAGCCGCACGGATTGATGTGCAGGAAGGGGGTCATGTCCATGTTGATGTTGAGGGCCAGCCCGTGGAACGAGCACCCCTTGCGGATGCGCAGACCCAGCGAGGCCAGTTTTGCCTCCATGCCAAGGTCATTTTTCACATAGACCCCGGGGGCATCGGCCTTGGCATAAGCCTGGATATCGCTTTTGGCGAGGGTATTGATGATGGCTGTCTCCAGCGCGGTCACCAGCTCGCGAACCGAGAATTTGCAGCGGCGGACATCCACCAGTACGTAGAGCACCAGCTGGCCCGGGCCGTGATAGGTCACCTGACCGCCGCGATCGCTCTGCACCACCGGGATATTGCCCGGATTGAGCAGGTGTTCGGCCTTGCCGGCCTGACCCTGGGTGTAGACGGGATCGTGCTCGACCACCCAGAACTCGTCCGGGGTATCGCTGGTGCGGTTGTCGGTGAAGGCTTTCATGGCGTCCCATACCGGCTGGTAGGGGCGGCGACCCAGCTGCCTGACAATCAGGCTGGACTGGGCGGGGATCTGGGATGACATGGCGTCCTCGCGGCGTGCTGCGGCCAAAAACAGTCGCCCCGCAGAACGGGGCGAGAGAGAAATTACAGTACGTATTTCACCAGCTCGATCTTGCCAAGGGCGTGGTACATCGCTTCGATGTGCTCTTTGCTCTGGGCAGTCACGGTCACGCGGACCGAGTGGTAGTTGCCCTTGGAGCTGGGCTGGACGGTCGGGCTGTAGGTGCCGGGGGCGTGCTGCTGCAGCACTTCAACCACCATCTCCGGCAGTGCCGGGTCGGCAACGCCGAGTACCTTGAACGGGAATTTGCAGGGAAACTCCAGCAGTTCATCAAACTTGGTATTCATTTACTCACCTTTTGCGTCATCACCGGGATGACTTCATCTTGGATGGCTAGTGGCCGATGGCCCGTGGAGGCCGCCATTTCAAGTCTATATGGGCACGACTCATAACTATATGGGCGCGGCCCGGACCGGGATCAAGGCCAGGATCGGTCAGACAAGGATGGAAGTGCTGCTTTTTACCACAAATCAGGGTAAGGCGGAACCTGCAGTTTACAGGGTTATTCACTGCTTTTGTCCGTCACAGACAGCAGCGGCGCCTGTTGGCGCCGCTGTTTGGTGAGGATCGTGCGTTGGATTACTTGAACCAGCTGGTGACCAGCAGTACCAGGTAGTCCCACAGACGGCTCATCAAGCCACCTTCCTGCACCTCTTCCAGAGCAACCAGCGGCACCTGCTTGATCTCTTTGTCACCCTGTTTCAGGAACACGGTACCGACGCGCTGACCCTTGGCCAGCGGCGCTTTCAGTTCGCTGTCGAGCTGGAAATCAGCCTTCAGGTTGTTACCCTGACCGCGGGTGACCAGCACGGAGACATCTTTGTCGACGCCCAGTTTCACTTCCGGTTTGTCGCCCATCCAGATCTTCTGGGTGACCAGCTCGGTGCCTGCCTTGTACGGGGTCAGGCTCTGGAAGAAGCGAAAGCCATAGGTGAGCAGTTTTTTGCTCTCGGCGGCGCGGGAGGCTTCGCTGCTGGCGCCCAGCACCACGGCGATCAGGCGCATGCCTTCGTTGTTGGTGGCAGAGGAGACCAGGTTATAGCCGACCTGGCTGACGTGGCCGGTCTTGATGCCATCCACTTGCAGGGATTGATCCCACAGCAGGCGGTTGCGGTTGTGCTGGGTGATGCCGTTGAAGACGAAGGATTTCTGGGAGTAGATCTTGTACTCCTCCGGCAGGTCGCGGATCAGCGCCTGACCCAGACGGGCCATGTCGTGAGCGGTACTGTAGTGACCTTCCGCATCCAGACCGTGCGGGTTCATGAAGTGGCTGTCATTCATGCCGAGCTTGGCGGCCCAGCTGTTCATCAGGCTGGCGAAGGAGTCGGTGCTGCCCGCCAGGAACTCGGCCATGGCGACGCAGGCGTCGTTGCCGGACTGGATGATGATGCCCTTGTTGAGATCATCGACAGAGACCTGCTTGCCCACCTCGATAAACATCTTGGAGGAGTCGGAGTAGTTCTTGGACCAGGCGTTCTGGCTGATGGTCACCATGTCGGTGCGCTTGATGTTCCCCTTCAGCAGCTCCTGGCCGATGATGTAGGAGGTCATCATCTTGGTCAGACTGGCGGGCGGCAGACGCTCTTCGGCGTTCTGCTCGGCCAGCACCTGACCTGAGTAGTAGTCGATCAGAATATGGGCCTTGGCGGAGATCTCCGGCGCGGCGGGAACCACCATGGGCATGGCATTCGGGGTCGGTGTCGGCACCGGCGTATTGGCCTGGGCGGTTACGCTGATCAGTGAGGCCAGAAGAACTGAACGGGCAAATTTGGACATCTTGAAATTCCTGCGAGCCAGATGGGGATAAAATGCGGGCCTAACTATACCAGATGCGCCCGCAGGTTATAGCCCGAGATGGCGATCAGAACTGGTTTTTTATCCATCACTCCCTGTCATCACGCCATAAAACGACGTGATGACAGTGAGTAAGCGGTTAGTCACATCCGCGGCAAAAGGGGACGATCAGGGCACGATAAAGGCCTGTTCCAGCCCGCCCTGACGTACTTTTTCCAGTACACTTGCCTGCTGGTCGGCGGCGACCGGGCCAATCAGCACCCGGAAAATGGCGCCATGAGCATCGATCCGGTAGGGTACGCCGTAACGCTGGGTCATCACCTTGCCCATCGCCTCGGCCCGATCCCGGGAGCCGCTGGCCAGTACCTGGATCATCTTGCCATCACCACTGCTGGCGGGCGCTGCAGCCTTGGCTGGTGCTGGTTTGACAGGCACCGCTTTGGCGGGCTTGGCGGCGGGTGCCTTGACGGGAGCGGGTTCGGAAGCGGGAGTGGCCATCGCCAGTGCGGTCGGTTCACCCAGGAAGCCATCTTGCGACAGCGTGTTGGAGGCCGCAGCCGGAGTGGTCGGAGTCATTTCGATGGGCTTCATTGGCTCCATGATCACCATCTGATCCGGAGTGTCGCTGATCAGCTCCAGCCGTACTCGGGCCTCACCGCTGTCGACCATCTCCAGCTGCTTGGCCGCTGCGTAGGAGAGGTCGATCAGGCGCGGGCTGTTGAACGGGCCGCGGTCATTGACCCGCACAATGGTCTCCAGCCCGTTGTCCAGATTGGTGACCCGCACATAGCTAGGGATGGGCAGGTTGCGGTGGGCGGCACTGAACAGCTTGCTGTCCAGCACATCGCCGTTGGCGGTCTTCTGGCCGTCCAGATCCGGCGACAGCCAGCTGGCGGTGCCCTCTTCGCTGTAGTGTTTGATGTCGCGCCACACCTCGTGCTTCTGCTTGCCGATCCAGTAGTCCCGGTTGCCGCTGGCACTCAGGGGCTCGGGGCGCGGAATGGCGCCGGTGGCTTGCGGGATCTCGATAACGGGTGGCTTGCTGACCGGTGCTTGTGGCTCGACGGGGGCGCTCTGTTCCGGCTGGCTGCTACTGCAGGCGGCCAGCAACAAGCTCAGGCTGAGCGGGAGGAGTTTGTGACGAAGATGCATACGCTTCCTGAATGGCTTGGCTAAGTTGATACACCGCCATCGCATAGAGTGGGCTGCGATTGTAACGGGTGATCACATAAAAGTTATGCCGTGCGACCCAGTATTCCGGTCCATCGGCTTGGGCAAACGCCAGCAACTTGACCGGCGTCTGTGGGGCCAGCGGCGTGGCGAGCTCAATCCCTGCCGCCGCCAGTTCTGACCACTGATGTGTTAACTCGGGCTCAGGCCTGAGTAGAGGTTCGACTGCCATCAACCCGATCTGGGCCGGTTCCACCACGGATTCACCCCAGCGCCACTGGTGGCTGGCAAAATAGTTGGCCACGCTGCCGATGGCATCGACCGGGTTGGCAAACAGATCCCGCTTGCCATCCCCGTCAAAATCGACGGCGTAGTGGCGGTAGCTGGAGGGCATGAACTGCCCCATCCCCATGGCGCCGGCATAGGAGCCCTTGAGGGTATCGAGTTGCCACCCTTCCTCTTTGGCCAGCACCACCAGCTGGGCAAACTCCTTGGCAAAGAAGTCGCTGCGCTCCGGGTAGTGGAACCCCAGGGTGTAGAGGCTATCGAGCACCGGATGTCGGCCCATCTGGCGACCGTAGAAGGTCTCGACTCCGATGATGGCCACGATGAGCGAGGCGGGCACCCGATAGGTCTGCTCCGCGCGGGCCAGCGTTTCGGCATGTTGCTGCCAGAACTGCTGGCCGTCACGGATGCGATCCGGGGTAACGAACAGCGGCCGGTAGCGATGCCAGGGCTTGGCCTCCCACGGCTTGCTGATGGTGTCGAGCACCTCCTGCCGTAACTGGGCACGGGCGACGGCGGCCTGCAACTCCGCCAGCGGCACCTGCTGCTGTTCGGCGAGCAGGGCCAACCGATCCGGCGCCACGGCGGCGGTCGCCATCGTGGTGGCGAGCGAGAGCAGCAATCCGACCCGTCTCATCAGGCGAGCAGTCTTCTATGAGTCTGGATGGACATCAGGATACCGAATCCGGCCATCAGGGTCACCATGGAGGTGCCGCCATAGCTCACCAGCGGCAGGGGAACCCCCACCACCGGCAAGATGCCGCTTACCATGCCCATGTTGACGAACACATAGACGAAGAAAGTGAGGGTGATGGCGCCGCCCAGCAGTCGCTCGAAGCTGTTCTGGGCCTGCATCGAGATAAACAGGCAGCGGCTGATGACATAGAGGTAGAGCACCAGCAGCAGGGCAACCCCCACCAGACCGAACTCCTCGCTGAATACCGCGAAGATGAAGTCGGTATGCCGTTCTGGTAAAAACTCCAGCTGGGACTGGGTCCCTTGCAGCCACCCCTTGCCAAAGACGCCGCCGGAGCCGATGGCAATCTTGGACTGGATGATGTGGTAGCCGCGGCCGAGCGGGTCTTTCTCTGGGTCGAGCAGCATCAGCACCCGCTGGCGCTGGTAGTCGTGCATCAGGAAGAACCAGAGCACTGGCATAAAGGCCAGCATCAGCAGGACAGCCAAGCCGATCAGCCACCAGCTGAGCCCCGCCAGGAAGATGACGAAGAAGCCGGAGGCGGCCACCAGAATGGAGGTGCCAAGGTCAGGCTGGGCGGCGATCAGCAGGGTGGGCAGCAGCACCATGATGAGGGCGATCACCACATGGCTGAACTTGGGGGGCAGCGAGTGGCGACTGAGCCAGGCGGCCACCATGATCGGCATGGAAAGCTTCATCACCTCGGAGGGCTGGAACTTCATAAAGCCCAGATCGAGCCAGCGCTGGGCCCCCTTGCCTATGTGGCCGAACACGTCCACCGCAATCAGCATCAGCACCACCACGGCGAACAGCGGCACGGACCAGCGAGCGTAGAGGGAGGGGGGCAGCTGGGCCAGGCCGATCATCAGGGCAAAGGCGAGACCGCCGCGCACCAGCTGGCGCACGATGGAGTCCATATCCTGACCGGAGGCGGAGTAGAGCACCACCATGGAGAGGGTCATCACGGCCAGCAGACCGAGCAGCAGGGGCAAGTCGATATGCAGCTTGTACCAGATGCTCTGCTGGCGGGCAGAATTACTCATTGGGAGCGACCTCACTCGGTTGGGACGGCTTTTCCGGTGCCGGTGGCAGTTGCGGATCCGGGGGCAGCAGATAGGCATCCAGCATCTGGCGTGCAATGGGCGATGCAGCACGGCCACCGCCACCTCCGATGGAGTTTTCCAGTACCAGAGCTACCACCGCTTTTGGCGCCTCGAAGGGGGCATAAGCAACGAACAAAGCGTTATCGCGATGCTCCGCCTTGACCGTCTTGATGTTGTAAACCTGATTTTCCTTCAAACCGACTACCTGGGCTGTGCCCGATTTGCCGCCTGAGGAGTAAGGCGCCTTGGCAAACGAGTGACGGCCACTGCCTTCACTGCCATGGTTGACTCGCCACATCCCCTCCTGCGCCACTTTCCAGAAGCTGTCGTTCTTGAGCTTGAGGGCGATATTGGGGTTGATGGGGGCATCGACCACCCCCGCCTGGGAGGCTGTGCTCTTGAGCAGGTGCGGGGTGACGTCGTGACCATTCTGGGTCAGGATGCTGATCGCCTTGGCCAGTTGGAGCGGGGTGGCGCTCCAGTAGCCCTGACCGATACCGACAGAGATGGTGTCACCCTGATACCAGGGCTGGCGCCAGCGGGCCATCTTCCAGTCACGGGACGGCATGACACCCTTGGTCTCTTCATAGAGATCGACCCCGGTGTACTGACCGAAGCCAAACTTGGTCATGTAGCTGTGGATCTTGTCGATGCCGACCCGATAGGCGAGATCGTAGAAGTAGGTATCTGCCGAGACCTCGATGGCGCGATAGACGTCGAGCCAGCCATGACCCCAGCGGCGCCAGTCGCGAAACTTTTTGGTGGTACCAGGAATGGAGAAGCTCGGGCCGCCGAAATAGCGGTAGCCCGGGGTAATGGCCCCCTCGTTGAGACCCATGATGGACATCATGGGCTTGACGGTGGAGGCAGGGGCATAAATGCCCTGAGTGGTGCGATTCACCAGTGGCCGCGCGGGATCGTTGAGCAGCGCCGAGTAGTTGGCGCTGGAGATACCGGTCACGAACAGGTTGGGGTCGTAGCTGGGGCTCGACTCCAGGGCCAGGATGGCGCCGGTTTTCGGGTCCATCATCACGATGGCTCCGCGCTGGCCAGCCAGCAGTTGCTGGGCCTTGAGCTGCATCCGGACGTCGATATTGAGGTAGATATCTTTACCGGGAATAGGCGGCTGGAACTTGAGGGTGCGGACAATCCGGCCGCGGTTGTTCACCTCGACCTCCTGATAGCCCGCCACACCGTGCAGCTCATCCTCGTAATACTTCTCCACCCCCTGCTTGCCGATATCCTTGGTGGCCGCGTAGTTGGCGAGTTTTTCTTCCTTCTCGAGGCGCTCTACGTCACGGGTGTTGATCTTGGCCACATAGCCCAAAGCATGGGTGAGGGTGTCACCGAACGGGTAGTAGCGCTTGAGGTAGGCCTCGATGCTGGCACCCGGATAGTTATGCTGGTTGACCGAGAAGAGAGCCACCTGATATTCGGTCAGCTTCTCGTAGAGGGCGACCGGCTTGAAACGGCGCTGGCGCTTCACTTCGGCGAGGAACTTCTCCTTGGTGCCTTCCGGCAGACCCAGCAGGGTGATCAGCTGGTCGGCGGTTTTTTCGAGATCTTTGGTCTCTTCCGGCACAATTTCCAGACTGTAGACCGGGCGATTTTCTGCCAACAGCACACCGTTGGTGTCATAGATGAGGCCCCGTGGCGGCGCCACTGGCACCACGCGGATGCGGTTGGAATTGGAGCGAGTCTGGTAGGTGTCGTAGGACTCGACCTGCAGATAATAGAGATTGCCCAGCAGCACCAGCATCAGCACGACGATGCCGATGTAGGCTACCAGGGTGCGCCGGAAGAACAGATTGCCCTCGGCACTGTGATCGCGCATTTCGATGCGTTGTTTCAGCATGCCTTTACCTCAAGACCCTTGGGGGCAATAAGAGCAGGAACTGCATTGTTCACTCTCTGTGATAGGGGTGAATATGAGCGGTGAGACTCCAGAGACGCATGGCTCACTCTCTATGATACGGATGATTGGTGGTGATGCTCCAGGCCCGATAGAGGCTCTCTGCCACCAGCACCCGCACCAGCGGATGGGGCAGGGTGAGCGGTGACAGTGACCAGCTCTGTTCGGCGGCAGCCTTGCACTCGGGGGACAAGCCTTCCGGCCCGCCGACCAGCAGGGCAACATCGCGACCATCGAGTTTCCACGCCTCCAGCTGGGTAGCCAGCTGCTCCGTGGTCCAAGGCTTGCCCGGAATGTCGAGGGTGACGATGCGTGAGCGCCCCGCAGCCGCCAGCATGGCTTCCCCTTCCTTCTGCAGGATGCGGGGAATGTCGGCATTTTTGCCTCGTTTGCCTGCGCCGATCTCGACGAGTTCAAACGGCATGTCTTTGGGGAAGCGGCGACGATACTCTTCGAAGCCATGCTCTACCCAAGCGGGCATCTTGGTGCCCACCGCAATCAACTGGATCTTCATGGTCGTTACACTTGTGCTCTTATTGCGTATTCATTTGAGCGGCACCGCTCCACAGCTTTTCCAGTTGGTAGAAGTCACGATGTTCATCCTGCATCACATGCACGATCACCGAGCCCATATCTACCAGCACCCATTCACCGCTCAGTTGCCCTTCCACGCTCAGCAGATCCAGACCCGCGTGGCGGGCCTCGCTGGCCAGATGGTGGGCAATGGCGCTGACGTGACGACTGGAGTTGCCGGAACAGATGATCATGGTGTCAGTAATGCTGGATTTGCCGCGTACATCGAGGGTGATGATGTCGCGGCCTTTCATGTCATCGATCTTGTCGATGATAAAGGCATGCAATTCTTGGCCTTGCAATGAGTCTCTCCTGTATTCCGGCGCGCAGCGTTTGCGTCAGGGCGGCGGATTATATCATGGTCACTCCCGTTTCCCATCGGGTGGGGCGGGATTACGACAGGGGCTAGCGGCGGTTGGCGCGGTAGAGCCCCTGTTGATCAATATAGTGCGCAACCGACTCGGGCAAGAGGTAGCGGGTGTCTTGCCCCGCATCCAGTAAGGCCCGCAGTCGGGTGGCTGACAGTTCGATGGGCTGGTTGTCCGCCAGCCAGATATGACCGGCCAGACGCTGATGCAGCGCGTTGGCATCCGTGGTGTGATGGCGCGTCAGCAGCTGCGCCACCCCGGCCGGATAATCCGGTTGCCAGCCCGGCCGCACGCTCACCACCAGATGGGCATAGTCGAGCAGCTCCAGCCAGCGGTGCCAGCTTGGCAGGCTCAGCAGGGAATCCATCCCCATCAGAAAACAGAGCGGCGTATCGGGCAGTTCACGACGCAGCTCGATCAGGGTATCGATGGTGTAAGAGGGCTTGTCCCGTCTCAGCTCCCGCTCATCCACCACAAAGTGGTGGTTCTCTGCCGCCGCCAGTTTGACCATGGCAAGGCGCTGTTCGCTGGAGCAGAACGGATTGGCGCGGTGGGGCGGGATATGGTTCGGGATCAGCCGCATCTCGGCCAATCCGAGGGCATCGCGCGCCTCGATGGCCGGGCGCAGATGGCCGATATGGATAGGATCGAACGTGCCTCCCAGCAGGCCAATGGGCGCCTTCAGCACGGGCTGCTCTCCATCACCAGCGGCAGCGGGGTGCCATCACGAAAGCCGAGGGCAATGGTCTGCAGCATCAGCCACGCCTGTTCGGTATCGAAGCGGCGCTGGGCATCGTCCAGCTGGGCCATCAGTTGCCACAGTTGCTGCAACTTGGCAAACGGCAGTCGGGTCAGTGCTTGCTGAATGAGCTGCTGGCGGCTTTGCCAGATGCGCAGGCGGCTGAAGTGCTCCCCCAGTGGCTGGCCGTTGCGCATCGCCAGCGACAGCTCGGTCAGCTGCTCCAGCTCGCGGCAGAGGGTCCAGGCCAGCATGCCCGGCTCGGTGCCTTCGGCCCGCAGGGCGGCCAGAATGCGCTGGGCCCGGTTCACCTTGCCCTCCAGCAGGGTATCGACCAGCTGGAACGGGGTGAAGTGGGCGTGGCGGATAATGGTCTCTTGCAGATAGGTGACGCTGATGGGCTGGGGCGGCGAGAGCAGGGTCAGCTTCTCGATCTCCTGGCTGGCGGCCAGCAGGTTGCCCTCGTAGGAGTGGCACATGAAGTTGATGGCATCCGGCAGCGCCTTGAGGCCGAAACGCGCAAAACGGGTACTCATCCAGCGGGGGAAGAACTTGGGCTCCGGATGGTTGACCGGCACATAGGTGCCAATCTGGTAAAGCTTGTCGAACCAGGCCGCCTTCATCTGGGTCTGGTTGAGGCGACCGCCACTCAGCACCAGCAGCAGGTCGGGATGAAGCTGTTTGCCGATTTCGCTGATGCGGGCAGCAAGATCCTTGTCCACCTTGGCGGGCAGCTCCAGCTCGATGATCTGGCGGGCGGAGAAGAGGCTCATGGCCTGACAGGCATCGTAGACCTGATTCCAGTCCAGCCCCTGTTCCACCACGAAGGTGTGGCGCTCATCGAAACCCTGCTTGCGGGCGACCTGACGGATGGCATCGATGGCCTCCAGTCGCAACAGGGGCTCGTCGCCAAAAACGAGATAGCAGGGCCGAAGCCCTGCTTTGAGGTGGTCACCAAATTGTTCCGGGTAGATCCGCATCAGAAGCTGACCTGACTCAACTGACGGATCACCTGATTGGCCGCCTGCTCCTGCATTTCGCGGTTGAGCTGCTCCTGCTCACGGGAGGAGGCGAGCGCTGCATCCGGCTTGTTGAGGAAGCTGCGGTTGAAGTTGATGGGGAAGACCTGAGTCGGCTTGCCCGGTACCGAGATGGTGAACTGGGTACCAAAGCCCAGCACATATTCGGTGTCCGTCCCCAGCGCGTTGACCGAGGCGACCTGACTGGTGCTGCCTACGCCGCCCAGAGTGAGCACCGGAATGCCCTCCTTGTCGGCCAGGGTCACGCCAGAGGCCTTCAGGCGGGTGGTAACCATCCGGTAGAAGTCGCTCTTGTTGTCGCCCACGACCTTCATGGTCATCAGCTCGCTCGGAATGCCGTTGCCGCGCATGTGAAAGCCGCAGCCTTGCAGCAGCAGACCAGCCAGCACGAT
>NZ_QAJD01000155.1:0-1895 GCF_003061465.1 Aeromonas sp. HMWF017 | reverse complement strand
CATAGAAAATCCTCTTTGCATTAAGGGGAAGCGGCGGGCGCAGGGCCCGCCGTTATCATCCGTTTGTTGTCACAGATTGGCAATGATCAGTTGGTAACCAATCAGTTGGTAGCCAATTAGTTAGCGACAATATTGAGCAGCTTGCCCGGTACATAGATCACCTTGCGCACGGTCAGACCGTCGGTGAACTTCTGCACGGAGGCATCGGCCATAGCCAGCTTCTCGACGTCGGCTTGGCTGATCTCGGCCGGCACGGTCAGTTTGCCGCGCATCTTGCCGTTAATCTGCACCACTACCAGCTTCTCGGTCTCGACCATGGCCGCTTCATCGGCCACCGGCCAGGCTGCGTGATCGATGTCGTCGCCCTTGCCCAGCATCTTCCACAGCTCGAAGCCGATGTGCGGGGTGATGGGGTAGAGCATGACTACCACCGCTTCCAGCGCTTCCTGCATCAGGGCACGGTCCTGCTCGTCGTTGCCCAGCTTGGAGAGATTGTTCATCAGCTCCATGATAGCGGCGATGGCGGTGTTGAAGGTCTGACGGCGACCCACGTCATCACTCACCTTGGCGATGGTCTTGTGCAGTTCACGGCGTACCGCTTTCTGCTCGTTGGTGAGAGCCGCTACATCGAGTGCGGCAACGGCGCCACCGGAAACGTGTTCGAAGGTGACGCGCCACAGGCGACGCAGGAAGCGCTGGGCCCCCTCTACGCCGGAGTCGGACCACTCCAGGGTCATCTCGGCCGGAGAGGCGAACATCATGAACAGACGGACGGTATCGGCGCCATAACGCTCGACCATCAGCTGCGGGTCGATGCCGTTGTTCTTGGACTTGGACATCTTGGTCATGCCGGAGTGGAGCACTTCACGGCCTTCGTTGTCGATGGCCTTGGTGATGCGACCCTTCTCGTCACGCTCGACCTTGACGTCGGTCGGGCTGACCCAGACGTTGCCGCCCTTCTCGTCTTTGTAGTAGAAGGCGTCGGCCAGCACCATGCCTTGGCAGAGCAGGCGCTTGAACGGCTCGTCGCTGTTCACGAGGCCAGCGTCACGCAGCAGCTTGTGGAAGAAGCGGGCGTAGAGCAGGTGCATACAGGCGTGCTCAATACCGCCGATGTACTGATCCACCGGCAGCCAGTGGTTGGCAGCAGCCGGGTCCAGCATGCCCTTGTCGTAGTCCGGGGAGCAGTAGCGCGCGTAGTACCAGGAGGACTCCATAAAGGTGTCGAAGGTATCGGTCTCGCGGAACGCTTCCTGACCGTTGTAAGTGGTCTTGGCCCACTCTGCGTCAGCCTTGATCGGGCTCTGGATACCATCCATCACCACATCTTCCGGCAGCAGTACCGGCAGCTGGTCTTCCGGCGTCGGCACCACGGAGCCGTCAGCCAGAGTCAGCATCGGGATGGGGGCACCCCAGTAGCGCTGACGGGAGACACCCCAGTCGCGCAGACGGTAGTTGACGGTGCGCTTGCCTTTGCCCAGCCCTTCCAGCTTGCTGGCGATGGCATCGAAGGCGCCCTGGAAGTCGAGACCGTCGAACTCGCCGGAGTTGAACAGCACACCTTTCTCGGTATAAGCGGCTTCGCTCACGTTGACGTCGCCATCAACCGGCTTGATCACCGCCTTGATGTCGAGGCCATATTTGGTGGCGAATTCGAAGTCACGCTGATCGTGGGCCGGAACCGCCATTACGGCGCCGGTGCCGTAGTTCATCAGCACGAAGTTGGCGACCCAGACCGGTACCTTGCGGCCATCCAGCGGGTGAATGGCATAGAGGCCGGTGGCCATGCCCTTCTTCTCCATGGTGGCCAGCTCGGCTTCGGCTACCTTGGTGTTCTTGCACTCTTCGATAAAGGCGGCCAGCTCAGGATTGTTCTGGGCTGCTTGCAGCGCCAG
>NZ_QAJD01000003.1:0-3024 GCF_003061465.1 Aeromonas sp. HMWF017 | reverse complement strand
GCATCACATCGAGCTGGTCGATCGCCTCGCACCAGTCGGAGTCGTTCCACAGGGCATCGCGCAGAAAGCTGGCCTGGGAGGCGTTCCAGAAACCGGCCTCCGGCAACAGGGTCTCATTGTCGAGGTGATGGTCGTGCACAAAGCGGTGCAGGCTCAGCTCGTCGTTGGCCATCCCGAGCTGGGCAAACAGGGCTGGCAGATCGTGGACAAGGGGTTCCATCTCGTCTCTCCCTTTGTTTAATCCCTGAGATTATAGACAGGCACAGCTATCGGGCGCAGAGACGAGATTGGAGATCAGGCAGAGGGGATGCGATGGGGGGGCAGATCAACGCCGACGACGTGCAGCCCCTGCATCTTGAGGGTGCCCTGATAGTGGCTCTCGCCATCGCTGGAGAATTCAAACTGATAGTGGGTCAGCAGCCGCAGGGGATGGCGCGCCAGCTCCCGCCGATGGCGAGCCAGCGACAGCAGTTGCAGATCATGGTGCTGGCAGTAGCGGCGCATGTATTGCCAGGCAACTTCTGCCTGTTGGCGTTGCAGCCAGAACAGGCCGGCTACGGCAATCAGCAACAAAATTCCGAGCATCTCTCCCATAGGCGGGCTTCCTTATCGTGATGTCGATAACCGGGAGTCCTGCTCGGCACTCCCGATCTCCTTTTCTATTTCCCGCCGTGTTGCCTCGTGGCGTGAGGGGGAGGCGAGGGATCAGGCCGAGGTAAACAGACGGCCGATGGCCTTGCCCAGCGCATCGCTGCGCTCGGGGTCACGCAGTCTGGCCAGCATATCATTGCGCAGGGCCGGTAAAGTGACCAACTCGGCAAAAACCTGATTGAAGAATTGGGTCGGTTGTAGTGCCAGTTGTTCCAGATAGTGGCTGAGCAGATTGGCATCTTTCAGATCGGGCCAGAGCCGGCCAGCGATGGCGAGCAGCAGCGCAGGGCTCGGCTGGGTTTGCAGCAGGGTCAGCAGCTTGTTGGTGCGCAGCGTGCTGCCGGGGCAGGAGGCCATGGCGCGGCAGAGGTAGGCCAGGGTCTCAGGGTTGGGGGCGGCGCACTCCTGCTCCTTGCCGATCCGCTCGAGCAGGGCGCCTTGTACTGCTGGCGGCAGCGGGGCGTTTTCAAGGCTCTGGCAGAGGGCGTAGAGCGGCTCTTGCGGCAGTTTGGGCAGCGCCTTGCAGATCAGCGCCAGATTGCGCTCATCATGCAGTCGCTCGGCCAGATCGGCAAAGCCCTGCAGCCCCAGCGTTTGCCAACCGGTGTCGTTGGGGGCGGCCAGATAGTGGCAGAGGGCATCGTAATAGGCGGAAGGGGCCTGCTCCAGCTGGCGCGTCAGCTTGGCGTGCAGACTGGCCATTTTTGCCTCCGCCGGGCGGAAGGTGTAGGGATTGTCGGCCAAGCGCTGGGCTTTCTCTTCATCCAGATCGCCGGTGAGCTTGTAGCCCAGGGTCTCCACCACCTGATCCATGAACAGCTTGGGGCCATTTGACATCAGCAGGCCGCGCTCATCGAGGGCAAACTTGAGGAACCAGAGGTAGTGGCGAGACTCGCTCGGCTGGAAGAAGTGCACACCCAGCCAAGCGTGCTGTTGCAGCGGCCAGGGGTAGGGCTCCTGTTGCTGCTCGATGCGCACAAAGGTATCGCTTGCCAGTGGCCGCACCTGGCGGCCCATGTCAAACAGCTGGAACTGGGTGCCAGCCTGAGTCAGAAATTCGGTCAAGGTATTGATGGCAGTTGGCGTCGCAGACATGGTGAGATCCGGCTAATGGTGATGCGGGCCGATTATAAGGCCCTTGCCGAGGATAGCCAGTGGCAGCAGACGTGCGCTGCGGCAGATATCAACATGGCAGCCATGCGGGGGGAGGTGTATAGTATCGCCCTTTTTTAACGGCGGCAGGCCGCGCTGGCTGCCGTGTATGTCGACGAGCCGGCTGAACCGCCGGTGCTGTGCGACTGAATGTATCGGCATCCTGGCTGACCCTGTCGGGTCGGCGGATCAATTTGTGGTTATGAGGAAGAGAGCGAGATGAATCAATATTTGCTGGTAGCTGGCCTGTTGGGGGAACTCACCGCCGAGTTGCAGCGCCTTGAGCGCTGGCAAGCTGACCATCCCGGTGACGAAGCCCTGGCAAGCACCCTGCCTTTTTGTGTCGATACCCTGAGCTTTGATCAGTGGCTGCAGTTCGTGCTGATCCCGCGCATGGAGCAGCTGGTGATGTTGCAGGCGCCACTGCCCACCAGCGTCTCCCTTTATCCCATGGCCAGCGAAGTCTACAAAGAGGATCTGGCCGAAGCAGAAGCGCTGCTGCGCCTGATCGCCCGCTTCGATCTGCTGCTTTCCGGCAAAGTGATCGAACAATGATGCCAGATCAAACCCGAGAAGAGAGTGACTTGAAGCTGACCCTGCTCTATCAGGATGAGTGGCTGGTGGCGGTCAACAAACCGTCTGGTCTGCTGGTGCACCGCAGCTGGCTCGACAAGGGTGAGACCCGTTTTGCCATGCAGATGACCCGGGATCTCATCGGTGGTCGCCATGTCTATCCGGTGCATCGCCTCGACCGTCCTACCTCCGGCGTGCTGCTGTTTGCGCTCGATCCGGTGATTGCCCGCGCGCTGACCGAAGCCTTCACCCAACGTCAGGTACACAAGGAGTATCTGGCATTGGTGCGCGGCTGGGCACCCGAGCAGGGGGTGATCGACTATCCCCTCAAGGAGCAGTTGGACAAGATTGCCGATGCCATGAGCAACCCGGATCGCCCGGCGCAGGATGCCGTCACCACCTTCCGGTGCCTGCATCAGGTCGAGCTGCCCCACGCGGTCTCCAAGAAGCACCCCACCAGTCGTTACAGCCTGGTCAGACTGTTCCCGAAGACCGGCCGCAAGCATCAGTTGCGCCGCCATATGGATCATCTGTTCCATCCTATTGTGGGCGACACCACCCACGGGGATGGCCGCCACAACCGTTTCTTTCGCGAGCATTTTGGCTGCGAACGGCTGCTGCTGGTGGCCCGCACCCTGAGCTTTACCC
>NZ_QAJD01000154.1:23907-27577 GCF_003061465.1 Aeromonas sp. HMWF017 | reverse complement strand
CGCAAAAACAACAAGGAAACGTTTTCGGCGGCAACGGATAGACACAAAAAGATAAAACGGAACATCAAACCTCTACGGGTGGATATAAGGAACAAAAGTATGAGCATACAAAGACCCAATACCCTGCTTGGCGAATGCATCGCCGAGTTTATCGGAACCGGCCTGCTGATATTTTTCGGCGTCGGATGTGTGGCGGCACTGGTGCTGGCAGGCGCCAACTTCGGGCAGTGGGAAATCTCCATTACCTGGGGTCTGGGTGTGGCCATCGCCATCTATGTGACCGGCGGCATTTCAGGTGCTCACCTGAACCCGGCTGTAACCCTGGCGCTGATGACCTTCTGCGGTTTCGACAAGCGCAAGGTGGTACCCTACATCATCGCCCAGATGGCCGGTGCCTTCTGCTTCGCGGCCCTTGTCTACTTCCTTTATGGTAACCTTTTCACCCAGTGGGAAGTGACCCATAACGTGGTGCGCGGCAGCGTCGAGAGCCTCGGCACCGCCGGGATCTTCTCCACCTATCCCAATGCCCTGCTGACCAACATGCAAGCCTTCGCCGTCGAGCTGGTGATCACCGCCGTCCTGATGCTGGGTATCATGGCGCTGGGTGACAACAACAATGGCGCCCCCAAAGGCTTCGCTGCCGCTCTGCTGATCGGTATCCTGATCGCGGTGATCGGCGCCTCCCTTGGCCCGTTAACCGGTTTTGCCATGAACCCGGCCCGTGACTTTGGTCCGAAACTGTTCGCGTTCTTTGCCGGCTGGGGTGATGTTGCCCTGACCGGTGGTCGTGACAACCCCTACTTCTGGGTTCCGATCCTTGGCCCCATCGTTGGCGCCCAGATTGGTACCGCTCTGTATGTCAAAGTGCTGGCTCCCTGCGTCCCGGGCAACCGTGTCGTCACCACCGAGCAAGCGACCCAAACCGCCAAAGAAGAGGCTGCCGCATAAGAGCGGCCCCCTCCAACGTATAAAAACGTGGAAAATAGAAACGTGGAGAACATCATGTCTGCTGAAAAGAAATATGTCGTCGCTCTGGACCAGGGAACTACCTCTTCCCGCGCCATCGTGTTTGATCAGGATGCCAACATTGTCGGTACCTCCCAGCGCGAATTCACCCAGCACTACCCGAAAGCGGGCTGGGTAGAGCACGACCCGATGGAGATCTGGGCGACCCAATCCTCCGTCTTTACCGAAGTGCTGGCCAAGACCGGCCTGCGCAGCGAAGAGATCGCCGCCATCGGTATCACCAACCAGCGTGAAACCACCGTCGTCTGGGAAAAGGCCACCGGCAAGCCCATCTACAACGCCATCGTCTGGCAGTGCCGCCGCACCGCCGCCATCTGCGAGGAGTTGAAAGCGCGCGGTCTGGAAGAGTACGTTCGCGAAAACACCGGTCTGGTGCTGGATGCCTACTTCTCCGGTACCAAGGTGAAGTGGATCCTCGATAACGTGGAAGGTGCCCGCGAGAAGGCGATGAACGGCGAACTGCTGTTCGGCACCATCGATACCTGGCTGGTCTGGAAGATGACCAATGGCGAAGTGCACGTCACTGACCCAACCAACGCCTCCCGTACCATGCTCTACAACATCCGCGAGCTGAAGTGGGACGAGAAGATGCTGGACGAGCTGGGCATCCCCATGTCCATGCTGCCGGAAGTGAAACCCTCTTCCGAAGTGTACGGCTACACCACCCGTGGCGGCGGTTCCCGCATCCCCATCGCCGGTATCGCCGGTGACCAGCAGTCTGCCCTGTTCGGCCAGCTCTGCTTTGAAAAAGGGATGGCCAAGAACACCTACGGCACCGGCTGCTTCATGCTGATGAACACCGGCACCGAGCCGGTTCGCTCCAGCAACGGCCTGCTGACTACCGTTGCCATCGGCCCGAAAGGGGAAGTGAACTACGCGCTGGAAGGTGCGGTATTCATGGGCGGCGCCACCATCCAGTGGTTGCGTGACGAGCTGAAGATCATTCACGATGCCCGCGATACCGACTACTTCGCCTCCAAGGTGGGCGATACCAACGGCGTCTATCTGGTACCGGCCTTCGTTGGTCTGGGCGCGCCCTACTGGGATCCGTATGCTCGCGGCACCATGGTCGGTCTGACCCGTGGTGCCAACCGCAACCACATCATCCGTGCTGCGCTGGAATCCATCGCCTATCAGAGCCGCGATGTGCTGGATGCGATGCAGCAGGACTCCGGCATCAAGCTGGCAGCTCTCAAGGTAGACGGCGGAGCCGTAGCCAACGACTTCCTGATGCAGTTCCAGGCTGACATGATGCACACCCCGGTGGTACGTCCGACCCGCATCGAGACAACCGCTATGGGCGCCGCCTTCCTGGCAGGTCTGGCCGTCGGTTTCTGGAAGAGCTCGGACGAGCTGGAAGACAAGTTCAGCGTGGACCGCGAGTTCATCCCGCAGATGGACAGAGACGATCGCGCCAAACGTTACAGCGGCTGGCAAAAAGCGGTTGAGCGTTCACGCCGTTGGGCTGAAGAGGATTGATCGGGCACCCGACATTCCGTTGAGATAAACACCAGAGAGGCCGACCGCAATGTCGGCCTCTCTTTTTATGCTTTCCCTTGCCGCTTTCTGCCCCCTTCCCCGCTCATTGCTCCCTCCTGTTTTTCTGCTGCCCTCTGTTGTCACCATCCACCACAACGCAATTGAGTTCTCTATCTATAATCATCATCTGGGTCGCATATGCGACCTTATTTATGAGGAGAGCGATATGGAGAGGGCGATACACCGTTTTACACTGCACTCACTCTGGTCAGGGCTCGGGATCCGCACCCGGATCCTCGCTGGCGTAGCGATACTGATGGCCATCGCCATCAGCTGCATCACCTTGATCCTCGAGCAGATATCCCACAGTCAGGCCCAGCAGCGGGTCGAACGCTACGAGCTGCCAAGCAGCGTGGATCGCATTGCCAACCAGCTGACCGCCCAGCTTATCCAGCACCTGACCGAAGCACAGGCGCTGGCCAGCAACCGCTTTGTCATCGACTGGCTGACCGCTGGCATGCCAGAGCAAGAGTGGCCCGCCATGGAGCGTTACTTTCAGGATCTGCAACGGCGGATCGGCGGCAACGTCTTTATCGCCCCCCGCCAGAGCAACACCCTGATCAACTTCAGCGGCGGCCCCACCGCCCAGAAATCGCTGAGCGAATCAGACCCGAAAGATGGGTGGTTTTTCGGCTTTCTCAAACGCAGCAAACCCTATGAGCTGAACCTCGACATCTCGGATTTTGACAAGCGAGCGTCCCTCTATATCAACACCGCCGTCACCCACGAGGGCAAGACCCTGGCGGTGGCAGGCACCTCCATCGACATGAGCGCCCTGAGCAAGCTCATCAGCGGCTATCGGATCGGCAAGAGTGGTCAGGTCTATCTGGCGGACATGGAGGGCAATATCGAGATCCACCCCGAGCAGGAGGTGGAAGGTGCCGCCCACCACCAGCAATCCTTCCTCGATACCGTCAAACGGCTTATTCCCAATGCCCGGGAACAGGTGGCCGTAGAGGCGCTAACGCTGGAGGGACAAACCTATCTCATCGCGGTGCGTTACATCCCCACCCTCAACCGGCTGCTGATTGGCGAGATCAACAGCGCCGAGCTGGAAGAGGGACTGCAGGAATCCCGCCAGCTCATTATCATGGTGTCGCTCGCC
>NZ_QAJD01000154.1:4799-23891 GCF_003061465.1 Aeromonas sp. HMWF017 | reverse complement strand
CACCACATCACTGCCGATCGGGATCTGGCAACCCGCCTCGACTTCTCTGACGAGTCGGAGCTGGGGCTGATGGCCCAAAGCTTCAATCGGCTGATCCAGAGCCTGAACCAGAGCTTCTCCCGCTTCCAGCAGTCAGGCAGCGCCCTCTCCGCCCAGTCGTCCCAATCCATGCAACAGGCCCAGGCACTGGCAGGAGAAGCGTGCCAGCAGGCCCAGAGCATTCAGGAGCTGACCACTGTGGTCACCACCATCGGTGACAACGCCGAGCAGATCGCCAGCCGCTCGGAAGGAGTCAACGACGTAACCCAACGCATCGCCAACCATATGCTCAGCATCGAGCAGGATGTGACCCAGAGCGCCGCGCAACTCGACACCTTGCGCAGCAGCATCGGCAGCTCCTCAGCCCTGCTCGATGAAGTGGTGAAAGACAGCAACAACATCACCCAGATCATGAACCTCATCCGCGATGTCTCGAACCAGACCAACCTGCTCGCCCTCAATGCGGCCATCGAAGCGGCCCGTGCGGGGGATATGGGACGGGGCTTTGCGGTGGTGGCCGACGAGGTACGCCAACTGGCGGTGCGTACCCAGACTGCCACCAAGGATGTGCAGGATCTTATCTTGCGCCTGCAGGAGGGAACCCGGCAGGCCAGCAGCTCGATGGCAGACTCCCGCAACCTGAGCGAAGAGGGATACAACCGGATGAATCAGGCCAGAGAGGTGCTGGTTGATGCCACCAGCCAAATCAACCAGACCGCCCTCGAGATCAACGAGATCAGCGCGCTGGCGCAGGCGCAGAATCAACAGATGGGGCAAGCCAGAACGGCGCTGGACGAGCTGGCCATGGTGGCCGAACACCAGCGGGAACACGCGCAGGAGAGCAATGCCGCCAGCCGCGAACTGTTCGAACTGGCCAAGGCCATCGACGAGCAGATCCGCCAATACCGGATTGGCTAGGCCCGGCGCTTCCCCCTCTCCCTCTCAATAACCAAGACGCCACCGCAGGGTGGCGTTTTCATTTTGCAAATCATTTTGCCTGCGCTCTCAAAAGGGGAATGACGACAAAACTCGCAAGACATTGATAATTAACATGAAAAAATGTGGAACGGCCATTGCTTAGTGATATCAGACTCAACAGAGGGATATCGCCATGAAACCGACCACCACTCAAGCGCCCGTAGCCCACGTCGCCACTCAAAAAGAGACACTGACCCCCCGCGAAGGCACCTTCCTGATGATGGTGGCCCAACTGGTGGTGCTCACCTGCATCGTACTGGCCGCCACCGTCGGCGGCCTCTCCTGGCAGTGGACCCTGCTGCTGGCCATTCCGCCGGTGATCGGCGGCGCCCTGCTCAGCCGGGTATGGGGCAAACTGCCCCGCTAACTGCGCTTCACCTCACACACCTTCCCGAACAGGCGGCCGACCCTCAAGTCGGCCGTCTGTTTATCTGCCACCTGGCTAATGCTGATTGGCCGCAACGAAGGCGCGGCTTGTTCTTCGCCAAGCAAACCGCAGCGACGAACCGTTCAAACAAACCGCACAAACCAACCTGAACTACAGGGTATGGCTGCCCAGCTGCTCTTTGAGAAAATCGAGCCAGACCCGCAGCCGGATATCCCGCTGGGCATCGGAGTAGAAGACCGCATTGATGGGGCGCGAGGCGCCGCTGTTGCTGCGGGACAGCACCTCCACCAGCGCGCCGCTCTCCCGATCCGGCCCGGTCATGAAATCTGACAGACAGACAATCCCCTGCCCCGCCAGCGCCAGCTGACGCAAGGTTTCGCCGCTGCTGGCACGCAGACTGGGGGTGATGGCAAAGCGATCCCCCTGCTCGGCACTGAGCAGCGGCCAGTGGTTGAGGTGATCGGGATGCAAAAAGCCGAGCAGCTCGTGACCGCTCAGCAGATCCGCCGGTTGGCGCGGGGTGCCGCGCTCGCTCAAGTAAGCAGGAGAGGCCAACAGCCGCAGCCGCGAACGGCCAAGGGGCAGCGCGCGCAGGGAGGAGTCGGTCAGCTCGCCGATACGGATGGCCATGTCCACCCGCCGCTCCATCAGATTGATAAAGCCCTCCGAGCTGTGCAGCTGTAGCTCGATGGCAGGGTAGCGGCGGCGAAACTCGCCGATGATCGGCACCAGCCGGTGCAGGATAAAGGGGGTGGCCGCATCGACTCTCAACACCCCTTCGGGTTGTTCCCGGCGCATCAGCAGATGCCCCTCCGCCTCGCTCATCTCGGTCAGGATCTTCACCGCCCGCAGATAGAACCAGCTCCCCTCCTCGGTCAGGCTGACCCGGCGGGTGGTGCGATTGAGCAGCACGGTGGAGAGCTTCTCCTCCAGCCGCTTGATACCGCGACTCACCACCGAGTTATCCATGCCAAGGTTCTCCGCCGCCTGGCGAAAACTGCCCGCCTCCACCACCGCCACAAACAGGGTCAGTTCATCAGAATGGGTCTTCATTGCTGTTATCCGGACAAGAGTAATGGGCCTTTATAGGCGCAGCCGCTATGGATTGGCAAGCGTGCTCAGACAGGCGATCTTGTTTTTCGAAGAGAAATAACCAGAGAGAATCACTATCTCTCACCCTTTTTAATCAGTAGAATGCGATCAAGAGGAATCGTATGAAGCCATATTATCAAGGGGATACATTAATGGAGTTTGAAGAACGGCTGGCTATTGCCCATCAACTACTGGCTGACAGTGGCCTCAAGGAATTTCACTACAATCCGTGGCTGTTCAAATTGCTGCGTAAACTCGGCGTCCCCGTCAAGCCGCCTTATTACGCGGGCTGGCTTACCAATTTCCTCTGTTCCGGCCTCTCTATTGCGCCGTTATGGGGTCTGATTATGTGGACATTCGTCTGGCATCCAGAGGGAAGGGATCTTTTATCAGCCCTGTTCAACACAGCCATGTTCGCTGGCGTATTTGGTCTTTTCACCTTAATTGGACTCTGGCTCAAACGCCGGCAGCTTGGATTGACCCCATGGGAGCAGTTGGAGCACCAGCACATCAATGAAGGCACAGCAGAAGAAGGTTAAAGCTCCTGCTGCCGATTGAAACTGAGTGCAATACAAGCTCTGAAGAGCACACTTTCACAGACTCGGACTCTCACCTTGCCGGATTTCGTTAAATTTTTTATCAGCTTTTCAATTAACTGCCTCATCCAAACCGCCATTGGCCTCTTGGTTCTCGCCTACAGGCTTTTTCGCCACCACAATGGCAACTGGCGCAACTATCGACGAAGCTGGGATCCTCTCCCTCTATTTGCCTCCATTTTCCTTGGCATGGTGATCGCAAAAAAGCTACATCCGGCCATCATGGCAGCCTTGTAATGATTGGCCATAGCTTGGACGTTCAATCAAGTAGTTCACTAGATGATCAAACAGTAGTGCCCTCACTGTGAGATAAGCACTGGATCAAAGCGTCCATGCGGGCCAAAAATATCTCTTTGCGGGTTTTAGGTGGTTTGCCATTGAACGCACAAACCGCGAAGGTGAGCTGGTGACTCATGCAGAAAAAGGGTTGTTGACTACAAATTCAGACAATCATTCATAAAACTTTCTCACTACTGCTATTGCTGCTCTCCCCTCAATACTGTTTTGCGACCAGCGCCCTGTTTCCAGCAAGTCACGGTGGGCATACTGATCCTTCGTTTTTGCCAAGGAGGTTCAGATGTCATCACCCGTGACTGTGATTGCCCAGCTTGAAGCCAAACCCGAATTCGCCGCCCAGTTTCGCGCCGCCCTTGAGCCGCTGATTGCGGCCACCTTGCAAGAGGCGGGCTGTCAGCGCTATCAGCTGCACCAAGACTTGGACAATCCAAACAGCTGGATGCTCTACGAGGTGTGGGAGAGCGAAGCGGCCCTCACCGCCCATCAGGGTCAGCCCCACTTTACCGAATTTGTCGCCAAGGCCGAGCCCTGGTTTGCCAGCAGCACCATTCGCCGCTATCAGCCACTGGGCGCTTGACTGACCCCTGTGCCGCTTACCATTCAGCCCGTCAAGGGCCAACCACCACCCCATTGAGGAACGAGATGATCAATATGCCACCCATGGGTCTGGGCACCTTCCGCCTGAAGGGCGAGCCGCTGCTTGCCACCCTGACCAACGGTCTGGAGCTGGGCTATCGCCATATCGATACCGCCCAGATCTATGACAACGAAGCCGAGGTCGGCGCCGTGCTGACCCGCAGCACTGTTGCCCGTCACGAGATCTATCTGACCACCAAGGTGTGGACCAGCGAGTTTGGCCCGGGCAAGCTGATCCCGAGCCTTGAGGTAAGCCTGGAAAAACTGGGCACCGACTATCTGGATCTGGCGCTGATCCATTGGCCCTCCCCCAAGGATGAGGTGCCGATGGCGGTCTATCTGGAGCAGTTGGCCGAGGCCAAGGCCCGGGGCCTGACCCGGGAGATCGGGGTCTCCAACTTCACCGTGGCCCAGCTCAAACAGGCTATCGAGATTTTGGGGGCTGGGGCCATCGCTCACCAGCAAATCGAAGTTCATCCCTTGCTGCAAAACCGCAAGGTGGTCGAGTTCTGCAAAGCCCAGGGTATCGCCGTCACCGCCTATATGCCGCTCGCCTATGGCAAGGTGCTGAGCGAGCCGCTGCTGATGGAGATTGGCCAGCGCCACGGGGTATCGGCGGCGCAGGTGTCGCTGGCCTGGCTGCTGGCGCAGGACATGGCAGTGATCCCGAGCTCCACCAAGCGGGAGAATCAGGCCGCCAATCTGGCCGCCCTCGATATCACCTTGAGCAGCGAGGAGATGGCCGCCATCGCCACGCTGGATCGGGGCGAGCGCTGTGCCAATCCCGACTTTGCCCCTGCATGGGACTGACGCGAAAGGCGTGAGACTAACGCGAAAGAAAGGCTGGCTCTGCCAGCAAGCCAGATAAAACAGGGAGAGCATCATGCTCTCCCTGTCTCTTTTCTTGCCTCACGCTTTGCAGCGCTTGCTGAACGTCCAGTCGCCACATTGATGCCAGATACAGCCCCGCAATCAGGGCGCGTTCTGGCAAAGGGCGGGATCGAACACCTGATGCCAGTCTGATTTCATATCGACCACCACCCAGCCCCGCGCTTTTGCCTGTGCCAGCCCGTCGATCAGCTTGCCGCTGGCTGGCGGATGGCTGTCGTAGGCGTATTCGCGCTTGGCATCGGTGTGGTGCACCAACAAACCAAAAGTGTGGTAATCCGGGTTGGTCGAGGTGTATTGCAGCATGGGCACGTCGCCATCGCTGTTGCCAAAGGCGCCGACCGGACGCTGCCCCATAAAGAGGTGAATGGCGGCCGGTTTCGCCTTGCTGTCATCGAAATAGGCGCCGTTCATGGTCTTGCGGATCTCGCTGCCCTCCCCGGTCAGGGCAAACTCGCCGAGGGTAAAGGAGCCAATCACCTGCTGGGGCGGGATGCCATACATCTGCTCGGACATCACCCGCATAAAATCGACGCCGCCGCCGGAGACAATCCAGGTCTGGAAGCCATTGTCCCGCAGATACCCCAACAGCTGCTTCATCGGCAGATAACCGAGCTGATCGTAGTGGCAGCCAAAACGGGGATCCTTGCTGCTGTTGACCCAGCGAGTGACCCGCTCAGCAAACTCGGTGGTAGTCATGCCGCTGTGGGTCAGTCCCACCAGCTTGGCGAGCCCCTTCTCCCCCGATTTGGCCACAGCCTTGAGGTCATTGTTCAGCACTGCCGCGACGATGGGGTCGGCCTTCCACTCCGGGTGTTCCGGCGCCAGGCGCTTGATCTCGTCCATCGCAAACTGCAGCTGATAGGTCATGGGCGCTTCCGGCCAGAGGGTGCCGTCATTGTCAAACACCACATGGCGCTTCTCTGGCGGAATAAAAGTGGCCTGCTGCTGATCGGTGGCATTGGTCACCCAGCGGGTGATCGCCTGCTTGGCCGCCGTGTCATTCCAGGCAGAGAGGGGATCGCTCTGGCCAGCCTGTACCGCAAAGGCGCCGCACAGCAGCAAAAGAGAGGAGAGTCGATTCAATGTCATCATGTTACCTGTCAGCTGGATATTGCCTGTCTATTGCCTGTAGATGAAAGCGCACGGCCATCACAACACCGGCGCGCATGGGTTCAACACACACGGGTTTCACAGGGAAAATCCTATGGCTGCCAGCTTGTACTGGAGCTTAAGCAAGCATAGAAAAGGAGCAGCGTTCATCCCGTTCTGCGAGGCAGATCACTGCGTTGCGCTCACGCAGCGGGCAACACAACCCCCTCCTCCCCATCGCCATTGCTGCTGATTTGGCAAAAGTAATTTGATGTCACCGTCATTTTTGCCAACAAAACCCATCGGCATACTGGCGCCATTCTCCCGTCGGGAGTCCCTAACCAAGGAGTTGTTATGCCACTGGCGTTATTTGCCCTTACCTTAAGTGCCTTTGCGATCGGCACCACCGAATTTGTGATCGTGGGGCTTATCCCCACCATTGCCCAGCAGCTCAATGTCTCGCTCCCCTCGGCGGGCCTGCTGGTCAGCCTCTATGCCCTTGGGGTGGCCATCGGCGCCCCCGTGCTCACAGCGCTGACCGGCAAAGTGCCGCGCAAGTGGCTGCTGGTAGGGCTGATGGCGCTCTTTACCGCCGGAAACCTGCTGGCCTGGCAGGCTCCCGGTTACGAGAGCCTGATTGTGGCCCGCATCCTGACCGGATTGGCGCACGGGGTCTTCTTCTCGGTGGGCAGCACCATAGCCACCGGACTGGTAGCCAAAGAGAAGGCGGCGAGCGCCATCGCCATCATGTTCAGCGGCCTTACTGTGGCGCTGGTGACCGGTGTACCGCTCGGCACCTGGATTGGTCAGGTCTTTGGCTGGCGGGAAACCTTTCTGGTGGTAAGCCTGCTGGGTCTGGTCGCCATGGTGGGCAGCCTGCTGCTGATCCCGAGCAACCTGCCCAAGGGGGCGGCCTCCACCATCCGCGAACAACTTTCGGTACTGACCAAGAAGCCGCTGCTGCTGGTCTACGCCAAGACAGCGCTTGGTTACGGCGGCGCCTTCACCGCGTTCACCTTCCTCGCCCCCATCCTGCAGCAGGTGAGCGGCTTTAGCGCCGGTGCGGTGAGTCTGATCCTGCTGGTTTACGGGGTATCGGTTGCCGTCGGCAATATCTGGGGCGGCAAGCTGGCCGACAAAATTGGTCCGTTGCCCGCGCTGAAGCTGCTGTTTGCCGGTCTGGCGCTGGTGCTGCTGGCCCTCACCTTCACCGCACCCCATCCGGTGCTGGCGGTGCTCACCGTGCTGGTGTGGGGCGCCTTTGCCTTCGGCAACGTGCCGGGTCTGCAGGTTCTGGTGGTGAAGCAGGCCGAACTGCACACCCCCAAGGCAGTGGATGTGGCATCGGGCCTCAATATTGCCGCCTTCAACGTCGGCATTGCGCTGGGATCTGTGGTCGGTGGTTTTGTGGTGGAACACCTCGGCCTGATGCACACCCCCTGGATCGGCGCCCTTATCGTGCTGCTGGCCTACGGGCTAACCCATGTCAGCGAGCGCCGCGAAGCCCTCCGACTCGCCGCCTGTCAGGCATAAGCTGCGCCAACAGGCGTCACGCAAGGGCGTGGCGCCTGCTGCAATCGGCGCGGCAGGCTTCTATGCTGTGACACAGCCTCAAGCCCTCAACTGTTTCAGCAACCAAGCCTGTCACCCTCGCATCATTTGCCACGGAGTCTGTTATGAAGGTGCTTATCGTCTATGCCCATCCCGAACCCAAAAGTTTCAACGGTGCCCTCTTCTGCCACGCCATCAGAACGCTGGAGCAGGCGGGCCACACAGTGATGACCAGCGATCTCTATGCCATGGGCTTTGATCCCGTCTCGGATCGGCGCAACTTCACCGCCGCCAGCGATCCCGATTTTCTCAAGCTGCAACTCGAAGAGCTGGCTGCCACCGAGCAGGGCAGCTTCGCCCCGCAGCTGGAGCAGGAGATGCAAAAGCTGGAGGCGGCCGATCTGCTGATCTTCCAGTTCCCGCTCTGGTGGTTTGGCCTGCCAGCCATCCTCAAGGGGTGGGTGGATCGGGTCTTTGCCATGGGACGGGTCTACGGTCAGGGCCATATCTACGAGAGCGGCAAGTTTCGCGGCAAGCGGGCCCTGCTGAGCCTGACCACCGGCGGCCCTGCCGAGACTTATCTGCCCGACGGCTTCAACGGCGATATCGACGGGGTGCTGCGCCCCATCCAGCGCGGGATCCTGCAATTTGTCGGCTTCGATGTGCTGCGCCCCCATATCTGCTATGCCCCGGTGCGGGTCTCGCAAGAAGAGCGGGAAGCCTGGCTCGCCCAGTGGGCCGAGCGCCTTGGCCAGATTGAGCAGGAGTCCCCCATCGCGGTCGGCCGCTACCAGTAGCGGCTGACGCAGCTGCCCCCCCCCCACACACAGCACAAAAACAGCGAGCGGCACCCGGCCGCTCGCTGTTTTTCACGCTCTGTCGTTATGGTTTTTGTTATCCGTTGGCGGACCTTATGCCGCCTGTTGCTCTCCGGCTTTGCCGGTCACCGCCCGCTTGAGCCAGTAGTCGAGGCTGACGTAGCGGCCCCCGCCGTAAACCAGCAGCACCAGCAGCATCACAAAGTAGGTGGCGGCAAATTCCATCCCGTTGTTGAGCATCACGGGATCCCCGAGCTCAGTGATGTAGTTGTAGCGACCGGGGAAGTTGGCGGCCAGCCACTCGATAAAGCCGTTGAGGCGCACAGTGGCCTCCATGCTGCCAGTGGCGATGGCGTCCCAACCGTGCTTCCAGTGCACCATGGCACTCGCCACGCTCATCAGGAAGATGGTGGGAATGGCCATGATGCGGGTAAAGAGGCCAAGGGCGATGCAGATGCAGCCCAGCACCTCGGTGCCCGCCGCCAGAAAAGCGAGCAGGGTCGGGAACGGCAGGTTGAGCCCCCCTTCCGAGACTGGGGCGCCAAACCAGGCGACCGTGCCGGCAAAGCCCATCACCTTGGAGTGGGCCCCCACATAGATGACCGGAATGAGATAGAGACGAATGGCCAGCAGGGCCAGAAAATCGAGCCGCTTGCACTGGGCCACCGCCCGCTCGTACCACTGGATAAGGGTGTTGTTCATGGGAATTCTCCTTGGTGTTTGCTAAATGAGGGCAAGGGAGTGCCAGGCTGGCACTCACCGACGGGCAGGGTAAGCAGACCCAGCCGGTAAAAATGGCGTGCCCATTCGGTCAGATCAAAATCGCTGCGAACCTGCTGCACCTGTTGCTGGAACGCGGTTTGGGTGATCCCCGGCTGCTGTTGCAGCAGCTGGATCAGCGCCACATCCCATTCGCGCAAGCGCTGGGTCACCACCCGATGATCCGGGCTGCGAAACAGGCCATAGAAGTGGTTGCCCTGCCGGGTAGGCAGCACGCCGCTGCGACGAATGGCAAAGGGGAGTTCAAGCAGTTGCAGGGTGGGATTGAGCACAAATGGACTCTCCGCCGTCACCTCAACACCCGGCAACACTTGCGGCACCACCCCTTGGTCAATCTCGACACAGAGGCAGGCCCACTCGTACTCCAGCAGCGCCAGCCGCTGTCTGGGCCAGTTGAGAGAGCCCTCGCTGTGGCGATGCTGCACATAGCGGACAAACTCGGTGGCGATATGGTGAAACTCGGGAGCTTCGGCGCCGTGCGCGATAACAAAGCCCTCCACCAGCTGCCACCTGTCCACCTGCGCCCAGTGAGCGTGGGTGAGCGGAAAAGCGCTCTCCAGCACCGACTCCACATTGGCGCGCACGCTGCGGGCATAGTGGCTGGCGATGCCATCGTGCGGTAGCCGCACCCGGCTCGCCAGCCAGGTGGTCTGCTGCTGCATCCGCTGTGGCGCCGTTTTGGGCGCAGTGATCAGAGATAACCGTCTATCCATAGCGCACCTCCCGCACCTGATGGTCGAACGCCTCGCAACAGGCGCCGTGCACCCGCGCCAGCTCGGCCTCCAGCTCTGCCAGCGGCGGCAGATGGTGATCCCGCTCCAGCAGCAGGGGGCGCAGGCCGTGGGTCTGCACCGTATAACGGGCCAACGCCACCACTTCCTCGCACACCGGTTTGCCGTGGGTATCCAGCAAGGTGCCGTCCGCCTCTTCCAGATGACCGGCGATATGGAAGTAGCGGATCGCATTGCCCGGCAGCCCGGCGATCATCCGCTTGGGGCAGTAACCGTGGTTGCGGCTGTTTACAAAGACGTTGTTGATATCGAGCAGCAGCTCGCAGCCGCTGCGCGCCACCAGCTCGGCGAGAAAATCCTCCTCCGGCATCTCGTGGTCATAGCCGTGGTAGTAGGAGATATTTTCCAGCACCAGCGGGCGGGCCAGCGCCTCCTGCACCTGCTCAATCCGCTCTGCCAGATAGGGGATGTTCTCCCACTGGCGCGGCACAGGTAAGAGCTCGTAAAGATAGCCCTGCTGGTCGCGGGAAAAGCTCAGGTGCTCGCTGTAGATCTCGATGCCGAACTCATCCAGAAAGGTGCGGATCTGGCCAAGCAGGGCGCGGTTGAGGGGCTGACAATCGCCGAGGGAGAGGCTGAGGCCGTGGGCCACCAGCGGGTAACGCTCGGCGATCCGGTGCAGCTGCTCGCGCTTGGCACCGCCGATGGCCATCCAGTTCTCCGGCGCCAGCTCGAGAAAGTCGATGCCGGGGCGGATGGGGCCGGAGCAGAGCGCATCCAGATGCTCTTGGCGCAGCCCAATCCCCCGACTGCGGGAGCTTATTGGCCGCATACCCCCTCCGTCATCTTGCTGCCGTTGCTGGAACCGGAGGTGTCGCCATCAATCCCCTGCTCCGCCACACCGCACTTGCCGTCACGGGCGCGCACCAGCCGACCCTGCGGATCGCTCTCTAAAGCCTGCTTTTCGAAGCGCTTCTCGGTGCCGCACTTGCCCGCCGCGCACTTGCCGCCGTGCTGTTCGCTGGGGGCGGCCTTGACCGGCGCATCGCTCGGGGTGGCCGCCAGCGCCAGCCCCGGCGTCAGGGCAATCAGGCCGGTCATGGCGATGGAGAGAGTCAGTTTGCCAGTGGTTTTATTGCTGCTTGAGTTACTCATGAGCGGACTCCTTGACGGATGAAACGGGGTAGCTGGAGAGATCGCGGGCGGCCACGATCTGGCCGTGGAACTGCTGCTTGACGATGGCCATCGCCTCTTTCTTGTGATTGAGACCAACCCCCATCCAGTGGCTCAGCACCAGCAGCTTGGGGTTCACCTCGGCGGCAATCTTGGCCACCACCGATGGCTTGGCGTGGAGCGAGGCCGAGACAGGGTCGGCCCCTTCATGGATGGCGAGCGGCATCACCAGAATGTCGGCCCCCTTGGCAAACGGCACAAAGGCCGGGTTGCTGCCGTTCTGATCCGCCGAGATAACGATGGTCCCCTCGGCGCTCTCGATGCGATAGGCCAGACAGGGCACGTCACCGTGAGGGATGCCGAGTGCGGTGATGGTCAGCCCATCCTGCTGATAGATGGTGTGGGGCTGCGGGCTCTGGTAGGGCACATCGTGCAAAGTGATGGGGAAGAGGCCATCGGTGCCATCCTTGAAGCCGCTCAGGTAGGCATAAGCGCCCTTGTCCTTGTTAAACAGGGCATCAAAGTAGCCGCTCATGCTGGGGAAGGCCGAGCCGGCTTGCGGCCCCGCCAGATCCAGCGGATCGCTGCGTTCGAAGAAGTAGGCCCCCTTGAGCAGGGCGGGCAGGTCGGTCACATGGTCGGTGTGAAAATGGGTGATGCCGATAAAATCGACCTCTTCGAGCTTGGCCCCCGCCTGACCGAAGCGCAGGTAGACGCCGCCACCGGCATCGATCAGGATGCGGGATTTCCCCTTCCACCAGATCACCTCGCTGGAGGAGGCGCGCAGATCGTCGGAGATGGGGCCGCCACTGCCGAGCACCTGCAGGGTGAAGGTTTTATCCAGTGGCGTCAGTTGTACCGGTTCAGCACAGGCCGGGGCGACGGTAAGCGCGCACCCGATGGCCAGCGCCACCGCTTTCAATCTCTGTTTCATCACAATTACCTGTCGGTTGGTTGTCGGTTGAAAGTGTGTCGTTTAAAGAGGGGGTGAGAGGGGCCGATGGCGACGTGTGAACACCAGCCACCGGCCGTGGTGAGGGGCGGTTTGCCCCCCACAGTCAGTTACCGTCCCGTTCGTCCGCTTGCCAGCGCGCTTCCAGCCAGAGCAGGTTGCACAGGCCCAGCAGCAGGGCGAATCCGAGGCCCAAAATCCAGGTGAAGTACCACATAGCAGATCCCTTGAGGTCAGTAGAGTTGATGGCTGTCGCGCTTGATGCGGGCGCGGTCGAGCTTGCCGCGCACCACCCGATAGACCCAGCCGGTATAGCCAAGGTTGATGGGGAGCAGCACCAGCACGATGCCGAACATGATGGCCAACGTCTTGTAGCTGGAGGTGCTGTCCCACAGGGTCAGGCTGCTGACTGCATCAAGTGATGAAGGGAGCACGAAGGGGAACAGGGCGATGGCCACCGAGCAGAGCATGGCGGCACAGGCGATGGCGCTGGCCAGCAGCGCAATCCGGCCCCGCTCCAGCCAGGAGGCAATCCCGCTCACCAGCGGCGCCAGCGCACCTGTGATCGGCACCAGCCACAGCAGCGGATAGTCAAAATAGTTGCGCAGCCAGCCACCAGCGTGGGGGATCACCCCCTTCATCAACGGGCTGATGGCGGCATTGGGGTCAAAGGCCTGCGTGCCCACACCGGTCAGCTGAAAGCCCGGCAGATCCACCAGATGCCAGCCCGCCAGCAGGTAGCAGAGGCTCACCAGCGGGGCCAGCAAGATGGCGATCCCCCGTGCGCGCAACGCAGGGGTGCCGGTCACCTTGGCTTGCAGAAAACCGGCGCCGTGCAGCAACAACAGGGTGATGGCGGTGGCGAGCACCGAGAGCAGCCAGCCCCAGTGGAAGTCGAATGCGCCATAGTGCAGGCGCAGCGCCGTGTCGAAGCGAAACGGCAAGCCCTGCATCACCAGACCGATGGCAGCGCCCAGGATCAGGGTTGGCACCAGACCACCGGCCACCAATGCGCGATCCCACCAGCGACGCCACAGCGGATCGGCCAGCTTGCTGCGATAGTCAAAGCCGACCGGACGCAGAAAGAGCCCAAGCAACAACACCACCATGGGGATATAAAGCCCCGAGAAAGCGGCGGCATAAACCAGCGGCCAGGCGGCGAACAGGGCGCCGGCACCGGCGATCAGCCACACCTGATTGCCCTCCCACACCGGCCCCACGCTGTTGATCACCAGTCGGCGGTCGTCGTCATCTTTCGACACCACCGGCAGCAGCATGGCGATGCCGAGATCGAAGCCATCCATCACGATAAAACCGACCATCATGAAGAGCACCAGCGCCCACCAGATGAGTTTCAGGGTTGCGTAATCCATCAGGCGATCCTCGCAAGTTCGGGTTGTTCACCGCTGTAGCGGCCGGTATGGAGAATGGCGGGCCCCTTGCGGATCACATGGCGCAACAGGAACAGCTCCACCACCAGCAACAGGGTGTAGATGGAACAGATGGCGATCAGACTGAACCAGAGTTGGCCCGGCTGAAGCAAAGAGACCGAGGCCGAGACCGGCAGCACATCGCTGATGGTCCAGGGTTGACGGCCAAGTTCGGCCACCAGCCAGCCCGCCTCGATGGCAATCCAGGGCAGCGGAATGCTCCAGAGCAGGGTCTTGAGCAGCCGTGGCGAGTCTTGCAGCCGGTTGCGGCAGAGCTGGACAAAGCTCACCACCATCAGCCCCAGCATGGTGACGCCAAGCCCCACCATCACCCGAAAGCCCCAGAACAGCGGTGCCACTGGCGGGATGGAGTCATCGACCGCTTTGGCAATCTCCGCCTCACCGGCCTTGGCGATATTGCTGGCATAGGGAGTCAACAGCATGCCGTAACCGAGATCCTTGCCGTGCTGCTCGAAGCGGGCGCGATTGGCCGGGCTGTCATTGCCGCGTCGGATCTGGTCGAGGGCCGCTGCCGCCACCATGCCGCTGCGAATACGCGCCTCGTTCTGCACCTTGATATCCTTGAGGCCGGTCACCGCTTCGTCGATAGAGCGGGTGGCGATGATCCCCATCAGGTACGGGATCTTGATGGCGGCGTGAGTGGTCTGCGCCTGCTGATCCGGGAAGCCGAACAGGGTGAATGAGGCAGGGGCTGGCTCGGTCTCCCACTCCGCCTCAATGGCGGCGAGCTTGACCTTCTGCACCTCGCCGGTGCGATAGCCAGACTCATCCCCCAGCACGATGACCGAGAGGATGGCCGCCAGCCCGAAGCCGGAGGCGATGGCGAAGGAGCGCAGGGCAAACTGCACCTCGGTTTTGCGCAGCAGATACCAGCTGCTCACCCCCATCACGAACATGGAGGCCGCCACATAGCCCGCCGCGACGGTGTGAACGAACTTCACCTGCGCCACCGGGTTAAAGAGCACGGCGGCGATATCCACCAGCTCCATCCGCTGGGTCAGCAGGTTGAACTCGGCCCCCACCGGGTTTTGCATCCAGCCGTTGCCGATCAGGATCCACAGTGCCGAGAGGTTGGAGCCGAGCGCCACCAGCATGGTCACCAGCAGGTGCTTGCCGCGGGAGAGCTTGTCCCAGCCGAAGAAGAAGAGCCCCACCAGGGTCGATTCGAGGAAGAAAGCCATCAGCCCCTCGATGGCCAGCGGGGTACCGAAGATGTCCCCCACGTAGTGGGAGTAATAGGCCCAGTTGGTGCCGAACTGAAACTCCATGGTGATCCCCGTGGTGACCCCCATGACGAAGTTGATGCCAAACAGTTTGCCCCAGAAGCGGGTGATGTCCTGATAGATCACCTTGCCGGTCATCACATAGGCCGACTCGGCGATCACCAGGATCCAGGACAGCCCCAGCGTGAGGGGCACAAACAGGAAGTGGAACAGGGCCGTGGCGCCAAATTGCAGGCGAGACAGGCTGACCACGTCATCCGGATTGATCATGCGTCACTCTCTTTTGTTGTATTTGCCTTGCACGTTTCGTGCGTGACAAGTACATCACGGAGCATGACACCTATAACAGATGCAGTTATATTGAATTACACCTATAACAGTTGATCCAGATCATGTCCCTTTACCAGCAGTTGGCCGACCGCCTGCAAAGCCAGATCGACGAAGGCATCTGGCAACCGGGGGAGCGCATCCCCTCCATTCGCCAGAGCTGCAAGACCCACGGGCTCAGCCCCATGACAGTGTTGCAGGCCTATCAACTGCTCGAAAGCCAGGGGCGGATCCTCGCCCGCCCCCAGTCCGGTTACTACGTCAAAGCCGCCTCACCACAGGTCGTGCAGCACACGCCGAGCCAGACCCACTACAGCGGTTCGGTGGATATCAACGATCTGGTGTTCGAGGTGTTGCAGGCGAGCAAATCGCGGGATCTGGTGCCTCTTGGCATGTCGGTAGCAGACCCGACCCTGTTCCCCCATCCCCAGCTCGGGCGTGCGCTGGCCAGCTGCATGCGCAAGCTCGACCCCTTCAGTACGGTGGCCGACCTGCCCCCCGGCAACGAAGCGCTGCGCCGTGCCATTGCCCAGCGCTACGCCAGCGACGGGGTGGCGGTCAATCCGCAGGAGATCATCATTACCACCGGCGCCATGGAGGCGCTCTCCCTCAGTCTGCAGGTGCTGACCGAGCCCGGTGACTGGGTGGTGGTGGAGTCCCCCACCTTCTATGGCGCCCTGCAGGCCATCGAGCGGCTGAAACTCAAGGCGGTGGAGATCCCGGTCATTCCGGGGGTGGGCATCGATCTCGACCTGCTGACCGACGCCCTCACCCGTATTCCGGTCAAGGCGTGCTGGCTGATGGGCAATGTGCAGCACCCGCTGGGCCACACCATGCCGGATAGCCACAAAGCGCGGCTGATGGCGCTGCTCAACAGCCACGGGGTGCCGCTGGTGGAGGATGACGTCTATGCGGAGGTCTACTTTGGCCGCGAGCGCCCCAAGCCGATCCGCCACTGGGATCAGCGCGGCGACAGCCTGCTCTGCAGCTCGTTCTCCAAGTGTCTGGCGCCGGGCTTTCGGGTCGGCTGGGTGGTGGCGGGGCCCCATGCCGAGCGGGTGCAGCGACTCCAGCTGATGTCCACCCTCTCCACCAATGTACCGAGCCAGCTGGCGCTGGCCGAGATGCTGCGCCAGGGCGGGGTCGATGCCCACTTTCGCCGTCTTCGCCACACTCTGGTTCAGCGCCAGCAGCAGATGCGGGCTGCACTACAGCGACTGTTGCCCGCCGACGTGCGGATCTCCTCCCCCGATGGCGGCTACTTTCTCTGGCTGGAGTTTCCGCCCCGCCTCGACAGCCGCGCCCTGCACGCCAAGGCTCTGGGCAGCGGTTTTTCAGTGGCCCCCGGCGCGCTCTTCTCCAGTCAGGGGCAGCACAACCACTGCCTGCGCCTCAACAGCTCCCATCCCTGGAGCGAGCAGCTGGAGCAGGCCCTCACCCGGCTGGCGGCGCTGATTGCCGCACAACTCGGTGAAAAGTAACGAGGCAAAGAGCCGCTGGCGAAACGAACAAAGGCCCGTAACGGGCCTTTGTGGTTGGGGAATGGCGCGGCTTGGCTCGCCATTAGATGCAGGTCATCTAGCCATGATCTGCGACTGCACCTTGAAGCCCAGTGCCTCGTAGAGCGCTTTGGCACGCTCGTTGAAGGCCATCACCTCCAGCCGGATTTGCTGAGCATCACGGGCCTTGGCCCACTCATCGCAATGGGCGATCAGCGCCTTGCCAATCCCGCGGGAACGGTGCTGCTCATCCACCACCACAGAGCCGATGCGGCAAATCGGCGCACGAGTGAGAAACGGCACAGAGTCATTGATGTCGATCCGCGCCGTCAAAAAGCCCACCACAATGCCATCCTGCTCGGCAACGCAGAATAGACGCCCTTCTGCGCCGATGGCACTCAGCAAAAATGCCCGTTCCTCTGGTGACGGCGGGCAGAACACCTCGGGATAGTGCTCGTAGTGGATCTCTCCTATCTGACGGTTCAGCTCGACAATGGCGTCGATATCCAGTTCGGTTGCCTTGCGTATCTCCAACGGTTGCTCCTTGCAAATCTGATGTTGGTCCTGCGCCATCTTAGGTGCTGTGCCCCGCAATCAACAGAGGCTCATCCGTATCTTTTTACAACTACCAGAAACAACAACGCCCCTTGAGCGGGGCGTTATCGGCAATCCATGGCAGTGAAGGATATCAGGCGGGGGCGTTAAGTTGGGCCACCTGCCGCTCGATGCTTCCTTTCAGGTTGTCATCGAGCTTGAGGGCCCGCGCCAGCTCGTCGAGATAACCGCGCTCCATAAAGTGGTCCACCTCGATGGCGAGCAGAGAGGCGAGATAGACCTCGGTCGCCAGCTCCATATCGGTCACTTCCCGCGCCAGTGCGTGGGGGTCGAGGGGGCGCGCCAGCTCGGCGTCAATCCAGCGAGCGGCATCGCTCTGGCCCTGTTCGGTCAGGTACTCCTGAATTTTCTGGCGCTCGGCACCGTCGATATGGCCATCGGCCCGAGCCGCGGCCACCATGGCGCGCACCAAAAGCGCCGCGCGGGCATCCAGCGCATTGCCTTCCAGCCCGCTGATGGGATGAGTGGGCTGGGCCGGTGCCGCCTGCTGGGCCTGCCAATCCTGATAGAGCTTGTAGGCCAGCCCGCCAAGGGCCGCTGCGCCGCCCACGGCAGCGGCCTTGCCGCCATATTTGCGCACTTTTTTATTGCCCAGCAGCAGACCGAGCGCGCCACCGGCCAGCGCCCCCTGCATCTGCCCCTTGCGCTTGTCTCCGCCTTCGTTGAGCCAGCCTTTGCCAGCCCCCAGCAACTGTTCCAGCATCTGTTTCATGGTGTCACTCCTGCGGCTATGTTCCCGTCGATAGAGCCAGATAGTGACCCCGCCCCCCTGAATCGGGGATGAACCCTTGACCGGGCAGGCCGATGGGGCAAAGCTCAGGGAAACCCTTCAGGCAATAAGGAGGTAACTGTGCCCAATCGCGAACTGACCCTGCAATTTCTGGCCGAACCCTCCGACGTCAATTTCGGCGGCAAGGTACACGGCGGCATGGTGATGAAGTGGATCGACCAGGCGGGCTATGCCTGCGCCGCTGGCTGGTGTGGCGGCTATGCGGTGACCGTCTATGTGGGGGGGATCCGCTTTTTGCGCCCGATCCAGATTGGCCAACTGGTGGAGGTGCACGCCCAGGTGATCCACACCGGCACCACCAGCATGCATCTGGCGGTGGATGTCTACAGCCGCCACCCCACCGACGCCGAGCGCCACAAGACCACCCACTGCATCATCATCTTCGTGGCGATGGATGAGCAGGGCAAACCGACCCCGGTGCCCCAGTGGCAGCCGGTGAGCGAGAGCGATCTGCAGTTGCAGCAGTACGCCAAAAAGCTGATCGCCCTGCGCGAGGAGATCGACAAGGAGATGCGCCAGCACCTCTGACCCTTCGCGACTCCCCTCCCCGACACAGCGGGACGCTTTCGGCCAACGGCGGCGCCCCTGTATAATCCCCCCTCTTCCCGCAACCGGAACCCTGCCCATGTCACTGGAAACTGCCCCGCCCGAGGTGAAACTCGCGGTGGACCTTATCGAACTGCTGGAAACCAATGAGCTGGCCCCCGAGCTGGTGCTGGCGGCGCTGGCCATCGTAAAAAATGACTACGAGCGCAAGCTGGCGGAGGGGAAGGATCTCTGATCGGCCCTCACACATTGTTGCGCTTTTTCAGACTTCAACTTTTCCCCATACCGCAAATTACTGCGGCCCCATCACCTCGTCACAAAGGGCGATCAGGGCCGAACTCAAGCGGGTGAGCGGCTCGCTCCCGCGTCCCCCGGCATGGAGCGCCAGCTCCACCGGCGCCACCCTGGGCCACTGGATCAGGGCCAGCTGATCGGCGGGCATCAGCCGTTTGGGCAGCAAGCTCACCCCGATCCCCGCACTCACCGCCCCCTGCAAACTGGCAAGGCTGGCGCTGACATAGGCAATACGCCAACGCCGACCGAGGCCATCGAGCGCCTCGGTCATCTGCCGCCGATAGAGCCCTTCGCTCGGGAACACCACCAGCGGCAGCGGATCCCGTTCCCGGGCGG